>CALJWY010000071.1 GCA_937974465.1 uncultured Lysobacterales bacterium
ATGCTGACACCCGGTAAGGTACGCGAATTGATCCAGCCGGAGTGGCTATGTGACAATCGGCCTTTCACCGATGCTACCGGTTGGAAACCACGGATAGACCTGGCCCAGGGCGCCAGGCAGTTATTTTCCAGCAAGGATTAATCCTTCGCTCTCCGCAGATGCACTAACTGCGCGCACACTCTACAATCCTGCGCTACAATCGCTTGTTCTTTACAGGCGCAAGCCGGACATTGGTCAGCGGAGAGATTTATGGACAATTCGACTGAAGTAGTGGCTCATAAGCTCGCTGAAATTTTAACTGACTACCTGGAAAACAACTGGGTGGGTTCATCTCCGGATACCCCGACCATAACCGCACAGACCAACATGGTCACAGGGTTGCAGCTGGACTCCTTCCAGGTGATGGAATTCATGTTGGAAGTTGAGGATCACTTCGATATTGCTGTTGATCTGGAAAGCCTGGCAGAGATCCAAACCATCAATGATCTCGCACTCGTCGTTATCACCGTGCAATCAAGCTAAAGCAATGTCAATTCTGGACAAATTCACAGCCGTACATGCGCTCAAATCCGGCCTTGCACATACCGGGGTAGACCCGACAACGGTCGTGTTTGAACGCATAATTTCTGCCACTGAGGGTGTGGTGGAAGGCCGCAGCACGATCCTCGCGGGAACCAACAATTATCTTGGCCTGACGTTTGATCCGGATTGTATTGCTGCGGGCATCGATGCGATGCGTTCATATGGCACCGGTACAACTGGTTCCCGCATGGCCAATGGGAGTTATTCGGCCCATGGTGAGCTTGAGGCGGAGTTGGCTGATTTTTTTCAAGTTGACAATGCAATGGTCTTTTCAACCGGCTATGCAGCCAATCTTGGTGTCCTGACCGCGTTACTGGGCAAGGGCGATATCGTCCTGCTGGATTCCGATGCCCATGCCAGTCTTTATGATGGCTGTCGCATGAGCGGCGCAGATATCTTCCGCTTCAAACACAATGATGTGCAGAGTCTTGAGCGCCGGCTGGGTCGCTTGCAGGACCGCGCTGGTCGTTGCCTGATTGTTGTTGAGGGCTTGTACAGCGTGTTGGGAGATTCCGCCCCATTGGCTGAAATGGTCAAGGTAAAGGAACGCTTTGGGGCAAGTCTGCTGGTAGATGAAGCCCATTCACTGGGTGTGCTTGGCGAACGTGGCTGTGGCGTGGCCGAACAACAGGGTGTCCTGGACAAGGTGGATTTTATTGTCGGGACTTTTAGCAAGAGCCTGGGCGCAATGGGCGGGTTCTGTGCCAGTAAACATGATGCGCTGAAACTGTTCCGTTATATCTCCCGGCCGTTTATGTTTACCGCATCTCCGAGCCCCGCCGTAGTTGCCACGACCCGCCAGGCGCTGCAACGGTTACGCACGAAACCCGAATTGAAGGAAACCCTGTGGGCCAATGCCAAGCGCCTGTACAAGGGCCTGGAGGAGCTTGGTTTTGAGCTGGGCCCGGAAGTCGGGCCGGTGGTCGCAGTTCGCTGCCGGGACAGGGAATCGGCCCTGTCGGACTGGAATACATTGTTGACGGCTGGTGTTTACGTCAACATGATGCTGCCACCGGCGACACCGGGTGGAGCAAGCTTTTTGCGCTGTAGTGTCAGTGCAGCCCACAGCACTGACCAGATAGACACCATTATTAAAGAATTTGCGAAACTGCGATCCGGCTAATCAGGTGTCCTGATGTTTCCGCACCAGGGGTAGCATCAATAGCAGGATCAGCAGGCTGCCGGTGATGGCGGCCAGACCGGGTCCCGTCAGGCCCAGGGCCGGTGTCAGCAGGTAAAACAAGCCGAGATAGACACTCACGCTTAACAGGTAGATACGCAACACCTGGGAAACTTTACCCATGGCGTAGGCGGCAGCCCGTAACGGTGAACTTGCCAGCTCGAATGTCGCCGCAATCAGCATCAGGGTCAGTAGTGTTGCCGCCTGTGTATATTCCGCTCCAATCACACCCAGGATTGGTGCTGCGGCCGGGATCGACAATAGAACCAGTACCAGCCCGGCGGCCCCGGCAACCTTGACGGCGCGAATGCCCAGTTCATAAAAACCTTCGGCTTTCGTGTGAAGGATACGGGTGAGGTCAGGAAACAGCACCTCGCGAAGCATCATTGCGGGTTTGGTCAGGATGCTGGAGAAATCACGCGCCAGGCGGAACATACCTGCAGCAGCGGGCCCCAACAGGCTGCCTGCGAGCAAAACAGAAATATGTTTTGGCAGCAGGTCGATATTGGTTTGCCAGTAAACAACCATGATAAAGCGCCGGAATTCACCAGTGGTGTCCTGCAGCTGCGTTTCATGACCGGTTTTCCAGATCGTGCCGTCGATATGCTTTTTGCGCTCCATGTGTCCACGCATCATTAGCCAGCAGTTTTCCACGACAAAAGCGCTGGCCCAAACCGCGATGAACACTTCCATTCCAGAATTCAAATACCACGCCACGAGCACACCGCTGATGCGAATGGAGGGCCCCACGGTATAGAAAACACTCAGGGCGTCGAAGCGGTCATAGAGTCTCAGAATTCCGTTGGGGGTATTGATAATGGTGGTCAGTAAAATCAGGCTGTAGAGACCAGCCATGGAGGTCATTTGTTCATCCCAATGCAAAAACCCGCCGGCGGTTGAGGCGGCAGCAACGCCAGCCATTGTGGCGGCCAATGCTGATGCCATGTCGATCAGAGTGGTCTTTCGAAACAGGTGCTTGAGACCCTCGTTGTCTTTATTTTCATGCAATGGAACGCCGAACCGAACGATGGCTTCATAGGTCCGGAAATTCAGCACGCCCCGGACGGCCAGCACATAAGTGTGTAAAAGGATGACGAGACCAAATTCTGTCGCTGGCAAGGCATGGGCCATCAGGGCGGTGGCAGCGAGGGTAAAGAGCGCAGCAATACCGCGGCCGCGGAGTACCACGCCAAAGTTGTTGAGCACTCGTCTGGAGGCGCTGATTGCCATTATCGAAATGCTCCCAAACGGTAGAGCTTCCACAATAACGGCCAGGAAAAAATTAACGGATGCTTTAGCTGCAGGGGCGAGGGTTCGATGTAGTGACCCGAATGACGCTCAATTTTCCACAACAGGTACTCGAGTGGCTCATTGAATGTAAAAGCGGCTTTGAAAAGACGTTTTACTGACAGTATTTTTCCCAGGGCTCGACGCAGCCACCACTGGATACCTGAGAATTTTCTTGCAAGCGGACTGGTGTGATTGTTAAAAGTTCCGGCAGGCCCGGCGGTCAGCAGGCCGGCAGATTGTTGGCTGAACTCGCTCAGCAGCTGATCGTAATGGTCAGGGTTAAACTCGTAAATGGAATCCCCGCGATCAACACTCTCCGTGCGCAGTTCACACTGGTAGGTTTGCGCCAGGCCCGTGGTCCATAGATCTGCGCTGCTGAAGTTGCCCGGCATAATGGGTAACACATGCCTTATAAACGTATTCGCGGCACGCTCAAAAGTTTTTTCCAGAAGCAGGCGGCATTGATGGTCGCGCACAAAGAGAATTTCACATGGCTGTGCAAACCGTGCCCAAAAATAGGAGTGGAAGTCATGTTTCATTGCATGATGGAATCGGTTAAGAGTCAACACGGCATACTTCGCCCTCAACCCATGCTGTGCGTCGCCCGTTTGACCAGGGTTGACGTGGATCTGGTAAACATTGGGTGGCAGCAATCGGCACATCCAGCCCTGCCAGGCCGAGTCCAATGTGTGGTAATTCTCGACCAGGACGTAAAAATCCAGCATGGTGTCGCGCTTTCCGCGCAACCAGGAGCCGTAGACCAGGATAGCCAGCAGGGAATCACCATGCTTTTGTTTGATTTCTTGCAGTAACGGGTCAAGGCTTTTTTGACCGGTTGGTTCAACGCGGTTTTGATCAGCATCGCGTCCTGCTTCCGCCGCAGCCGGGGTTTCGTTGTTACCGTGCATATGCCCCCCGAGTGGCCCCAAACATCGCGTAAGATCGTGCGTGCGGTCCAACCGCCACATCGTCGTCGCTGAGCCATGATACCAATGGCGCGCCGCGCATCCGGATCAGGCTCGCCTGGAGCAGTCTTAAGACAAGAATGGCAGAGGTGAATATTGACCACCATGTCACGGCTATAAAGCCCCAGTCGGGCCGCCCGACCAGGATGCTGAGAGTCAGCAGAATCAGACATGGGTTGCGGCGCGCGGTAACCAGCCGGAACCACGCATCAAAGGGCCGCCAGGTGAATATGCTGCATTGGCCCAGCAGTGGAAACAGTCCTTCCGCAACCCGGCCAACGACATAGGCGATCACGATCGCCCAGTACATCTGCACCTGGTCCAGCCCACCCAGCGGTTCAAAATGAAGCAGGGACATACCCCAATAGATGTACCAGAATGGTGGATGGAAAAGGTCAATCAAATGATCGTATAAGTGGCCAAATTGACTGGACTGGATGGTGACGCGTGCGAGCTTGCCGTCCACGGTGTCCAGAAAGGTCATGATCCACCCCGCGAGCAAGCCCCAGGCGTAATGGCCCTGCAGAAATAAGTAGCAGGCTGCCACGACCAAGAGAAGACCGAAACTGGTTACCATGTTTGGCGAAATATGCAGTCTCGCACAGACACGCACTACTCGCTTGGCTGGTTTTGGCCAGACAAACTTTGTTACCAGGTCGGTGATTCCCTTGTAGGCATTTCCATAAAGCCTGTTTTCCAGCGCGGATTTGTTGTCCATGGTAACCGGTTCAAGTAATGGCCTGGTTGACCTCTTCAGACTTTCATCAAAAGCCTCCATATCCCGTGTATGCAGCATTTCAATGCCATCGGGAACCTGCTGATCATCGTTCTGGATCAGCGCAAGGATTTCACCACCGAGGTTGCTATCCACGAATGCTGCAGCAATGCTGCCATTATCATGTAACAGGATTGAGTTCGCCTTGTCCAATACACCTTTGAGGGTACGGTTTTCAAACAAGAACGAGCCATTGAGAATCAGGATTT
>CALJWY010000072.1 GCA_937974465.1 uncultured Lysobacterales bacterium
TGGCAGAGCGCTACGATAAGCCCATGTTCAAACCCACCGCACGGGTGCTCGGAGGCGGGCACAAGTTTTAAAACAAAAGGCCCGGTTTCCGGGCCTTTTATTTAATATGGGAATACTAGCCGGTCAGTATCACTGGCCCGGGTCTGGTCTTGATTTTACTGATGTCTGATACTTGATGTGCTCAGAAAGTAAACCGCAGATAAGCCAGGGGCCCTGAAAAATCAACTCCGTAGTCGTTAATGTAGTCCGTTGCATCTTCTTGCAGGTCCAAATTGACAAACTGGTAACCACCCGCCACTGTCCAGCGGGGTGAGATATGGAAGTTGACCATGGCGTGGGCATTGCTCATCCGGCCGCTGTAGTCTTTGTAATCCAGGCTAAAATAGCCATATCTGCTAACCAGGCTCCATCGTGGTGCAAATTTCCAATGCAGGTATACCAGCAGGTTCGGCAACGGCGCGAGCGTGGTAATACGATTTGAGACCACCTTGCCAGTCTCCTCGCCCACTTGGACTTCAGCAACCACCGTGGTATCAAAATCAACTGTGTGAAGTCCAAAGCCGACACCCGTGTCAACGGTTTCTGAACGATAAAAAGAGTAGGTTGCCTCCAGGATATACCACTTGGCATTAAACGTGCTTGAAACAACGGCACCAGCCGGGATTGGGTCCTCTCCCGGAATTTCAACCTGATCTTCCCATTTCCTGATGCCAGTCACGTCGTAATCCCAACTACCAAACCAGGCACCCCAGCGACTGTTTGCAGAACGCCAGTTCAGGGCAAGCCAGTAGGACGAATCCCTCTCATCCAGACCGGCCCGGTCAAAATTGATAATATCGTAATCGGTTCCATCCGGAAGCTTGACGGAAAAACCGCCATCAGCATCAAGGACGGTTACACCTGCAGAAATGTAAAACCTGGGCCAGCCTTCTTTGGTGCGTTCTGCATCGCCGTCAAACAGGTCAAGTTCAGTGTCCTCTTCGTTGTTTACGGGTTTGTCATCCTGTGCAATTCCCGGAATGCTCAGAAGCATGGTGAGCGTGAAAATGATGCATGCTAATTGGCTGTGTTTATCACTAAGCATTTTCCGGACTCCTGTTCGCTTGAGTAACGTGTAAACAGTATTTATTCTACCACCATCAATAAACATAAATGTGCAAAAGCACCCATTTGATCAAGGCATGGATACAAGCATTATTGATTGAATTTGGTGCTTCGCCAATAAAAGGGGTGTTCCCAGTTGTCTCCCAAGGTCTCTGTCATAATGCCCGTCCATAATGGTGGGCCATACCTTCAAGCGGCAGTTGATAGTATCCTGTGTCAGTCTCATACCAACCTTGAACTCATCCTTGTCGATGACCACTCCTCTGATACCGCCATTGAATCACTGGACCAGTCAGATCCGCGCTTGAAGATCATTCAAAGTGAGGGCCGTGGCGTCGTCAGCGCCTTTAATACAGGGTTTTCAAGATGTGATGGTGCATTTATTGCCCGCATGGATGCAGATGATATATCGCTTGAGCACCGTTTTATTGAACAGCTTCAGTACCTGGGCCAAAACCCGGATATCGATATTGCCGGCTGCTGCGTGGAAATATTCTCAGAGCGCGGTATCCAGGGTGGCCTGAAGCGATACCAAAAGTGGCTGAATTCCGTTCGTGAGCCGGAGCAGGTTCACCGCCAGATATTCATCGAGAGCCCATTACCCAACCCCAGCGTGATGTTCCACAGCGCTGGGCTGCGTAAGTTGGGTGGCTATCGCGAGGTCGAGTGGGCAGAGGACTACGATATGTTTCTGCGTGCGGATGCGATGGGCTTGCGAATGGGCAAGCCAGAACCGGTCTTGCTACGCTGGCGTGAACACGAAAGCCGGCTGACGCATACCGATAACCGTTACACGAGAGATCAGTTCATGCGTGCCAAGATCCATTTCCTGGCCACCCATCGCCTGGATAATAAACCGGTGATTATCTGGGGAGCAGGACCAACGGGGCAGCAGGTGCACGACCTGTTGGTCAGTGAGGGAGTTGTGGTTGAAGGATTTATCGAAGTGCACCCGCGTCGGATCGGGGGCAGCAAGCGTGGCCGACCGGTCTGGGCTGTTGATAAATGTACGCAGTCCGGTTTGGCAATGATACTGGTGGCCGTGGGTGCCGCAGGCGCGCGGCGAGAGATAGCCGGTTTCATGCAGCAACACAGCCTGGTCGAAGGAGAGGATTACCTGTTTGTTGCCTGATAGAATGACGCCCATGCAAACACTGGATTCATTGAAATGCCTGCTGGTTCAGACCGGCTTGTTCTGGGCTGACGCCGAGGCAAACCGTCAGCATCTGGAAACTATCGCCCACGAACATGGGGCTGATTGTGACCTGATTGTGTTCCCCGAAACCTTTACCAGTGGCTTCATGGGTGACATAGATGCCGAACCGGAAGACATGCAAGGCCCCACCCTCACCTGGATGCGAAAGCTGTCTGCCGACCTCGACAGCGTGATTTGCGGTAGCGCAGCCATTGCCACGCCTGCTGGCAGGGCAAACCGGTTATTGTGGGTGCAACCCGATGGCGAGGTGCAGTTTTACGACAAGCGCCATCTTTTTTCCTATGCTGGTGAGGACAAACGCTACCTGGCCGGCAGCGAAAGAAAAATATTTCATTATCGTGGCTGGCGTATTTGCCCGCAGATCTGTTACGACCTGAGGTTTCCGGTATGGTGTCGGAACCGGGGTGACTATGACCTGCTATTGTTTGTCGCAAACTGGCCTGAACCGCGCACCTCTGCGTGGACCACGTTGCTCCGCGCGCGCGCCATGGAAAATCAGTGTTATGTGATCGGTGTCAACCGCAGCGGTGAAGATCCGCGCGGCCTGGTGTACCTGGGCGGTAGTGTGATCCATGATCCTCTTGGAGAGACCATTCTGGATTTGGGGCAGGGCGATTGTAGTGCTAGCGCAGCGATCGAACTGGAGGTGGTTGCCTCGATTCAGAAGCGTTTACCGTTCCTGCAGGATGCGGATGATTTCCGACTCGGTTAACCTTTCGAAAGTTTTCGCCACAGTGCCCCGCGAGGCAGTTGCTTACCACTGATATTGCCCATCAGCGAGTGTGAATCCATCAGTGTCCAGAGCATTTGCCGACGAGCATGGTTGCGGCCTGCAAAAAGCAGGCGGTCATTGATTTGTAATTCGGTATCGGGATCGGGCAAGAAAATTCTCTGTGCCCCACGCTGCAATGTCAGGCATACACAGGGCAATGCTTCATACTCTTCG
>CALJWY010000073.1 GCA_937974465.1 uncultured Lysobacterales bacterium
GGCTTTATCCTGTATCTGCATAACCGCTCGGTGAAGCGCGAGATTGAAGGCATTCATAAGAAGTTTGCCAATAAGCCCGAGATTGCCAAAGCCAACGAAACCGCACTGTTATCCGGCCATGCCTACGCTGAAGTCTGCGAGGTATTTGATACACGCTTTACCGTCAGTGATGATGTCAGCCTGCCGCCCGGCACCTATCGAAGTGTGACCGGCAACAAGGCGGTTGCGATGGCCATGGCGACTGCGGCCAGGCAGACGGGAATCAAGGTGTTTCTGGGGTCCTACCCGATCACACCGGCAACAGATATTCTGCATAACGTGGTTGAATTACCCCATTTCAATATCACCTCGTTCCAGGCGGAAGATGAGATTGCCGGCGTCTGTTCTGCCATTGGTGCGGCATTTGGGGGCTCCCTGGCGGTTACCACCACATCCGGACCGGGTATGGCACTGAAAACGGAGGCGATCGGCCTGGCAGTGATGTCCGAGTTGCCACTCGTGGTTATCAACGTACAGCGTGGCGGCCCCTCGACCGGTCTGCCGACCAAGACCGAGCAATCCGATCTTTTGCAGGCAGTCTATGGCCGCAACGGTGAATGTCCGGTGGCCGTGCTCGCCGCGCGCTCGCCGATCGATTGTTTCCAGACCACCCTCGAGGCCTTTCGTATTGCAACCCGGTACATGACCCCGGTGATTGTTTTAAGCGACGGCGGTATCGCCAACGCAACCGAGGTTGGAACCATTCCGCGGATAGACGATTTGCCGCCCTTCGAAGTCAATTTCCGCACCAACCCAGAAGGTTTTCATATTTATGACCGTGATGAAAACCTGGCGCGCGCCTGGGTACGCCCCGGCACGGCAGGTCTTGAGCATCGCATTGGCGGATTGGAAAAAGATGCTGTCAGTGGCGAGGTCTCGGTCAACGGGCGTAACCACGAGGCGATGGTGAAGACCCGTGCGGCAAAGATTGCCGGTATCTCCAGGGATATCCCGGCCCTCGAAGTGGAGGGCAACGCAGACGCAAAACTGCTGGTGGTCGGCTGGGGCGGCACCTATGGCTCTATCGCAGAGGCGGTCCGCCAGTCCATTGCTGAAGGCCACCCGGTTGCGCATGTGCATCTGCGCCACCTGAATCCCCTGCCCGACGATCTTGGTGAGATCATGGAGCGTTATCAGAACATCCTGGTTCCGGAAATCAACCTGGGCCAGTTATCAAAAATATTACGCGACAGGTATCTCATGGACACCATCGGCTTCAACCGTGTGCAAGGCAAGCCGTTGAAGGTCACCGAACTTTGCCGGGTCATTGCGGATTTGGCATGACGGGTATACAAGCATGACAGACTCAAACAAAAATGAAGGCAAGGGTATAGCGGGTGTGCAATCCATTCAGGTTAAAGACCTTACCCGGAAAGATTTTGAAGCATCGCAGGACGTTCGCTGGTGTCCGGGTTGCGGTGATTATTCCGTCCTTAAGCAGGTGCAGATGGTTTTACCCAAACTGGGGATTCCGAGGGAAAATTTTGCGTTTATTTCCGGTATAGGCTGTTCCAGCCGTTTGCCCTATTACATGGAAACCTACGGCATGCACGGCATACATGGCCGCGCACCGGCTATCGCCACCGGCCTTAAACTATCCCGCCCGGAACTGTCCGTATGGGTAGTTACCGGTGATGGAGATGCACTGGCCATTGGCGGCAATCACTTCATTCACACGATGCGCCGCAACGTGGATATGAATATCATTCTGCTGAATAACCGTATCTATGGCCTGACCAAGGGCCAGCTTTCCCCGACAACGCAGCTGGGCCGGCAGACCAAAACCTCGCCGGGTGGCTCGATTGACCGCCCGGTTGAACCGGTTGCCCTGGCCTTGTCCATGGGGGCTACCTTTGTTGCACGGGCGGTGGATATCGACCAGGCAAACCTGAGGGATGTATTGGAACGCGCAGCGGCGCACAAGGGAACATCCCTGATAGAAATTTATCAGAACTGTCATATTTTCAATGACGGCACCTTCGAGGCGGTATCCGACAAGAAACAGCGTGACGACAACCGCGTGATGCTGGAACACGGCAAGCCACTGGTGTTTGGTAAAAACAGGGACAAGGGAATCCGTCTCAACGGCCTTGAGCCTGAAGTGGTCTCTCTCACCGACGGCCAATATACAGAGGCAGACCTGCTGGTCCACAACGAAAAATCCGACCAGACAGTGCTGGCCTACTTCCTGTCCCGTATGCAATTACCGGACTTCCCGGTACCCATGGGTGTGTTCAGGGCGGTGAAGGAAAATTGCTATGGAGAGCGGGTGCGCAACAACGAGGCGACCGTGCATGACAAGCGTGGCCCGGGAGACTGGGATGAACTGATCCGGGGGGCCGACTCCTGGGTGGTTGAATAGGGAAAGACCAAGGCCAATTGATCATTGATCGATTGCTAGATTGACGAGCTCCGCCACCTCGATTCGAGGTTTAAAAAGGATGGTGCGTATGAATCAAGTCTCAAGTTATGTCTGTGGTACCAGCAACACACCGTTGATTTATGAAACCATTGGAGAGGCCTTTGACAAGGCTGTCCGGCAGTGGTCCGAAAGACCTGCGGTGGTTGTTCGCCACCAGGATATCCGCTGGTCATACCGGCAGCTGGGTGAGGCCGTGGATGCATTTGCCGCTGGTTTGCTGGCGCTGGACCTGGCACCTGGGGACCGTATCGGCATCTGGTCGCCAAACAACATCGAGTGGGTGATTGCACAGTTTGCAAGCGCAAAAGCCGGCCTGGTGCTGGTCAATATCAATCCCGCATACCGCAAGGCGGAACTGGCCTACACCCTCAACAAAGTGGGTTGCAAAACCCTGATCCTGGCAAGCGAATTCAAATCCAGCGACTACGTGGCCATGCTACGGGATATCGCACCCTTGCTGGAGGAAGCGCAAAGCGGCCAACTGGATATCAACGAACTGCCGGATCTTCGCTCTTTAGTCGTGATCAGCGAACAACCGGTCGCCGGCATGTTTCGCTTTGCAGATATCGCCACCATGGCACCGGCAGATGCTGCTGAACAACTGGCAGAGCGGGCCCGCAGCAGCCAACCGGACGATGCCATCAATATCCAGTTCACCTCCGGCACCACCGGATTGCCAAAAGGTGCGACCCTCACACATTTCAATGTGTTGAATAATGGCTATTTTGTCGGCCAGGCGATGACCTTAACCGAACAGGATCGCCTGTGTATACCGGTGCCTCTATATCATTGTTTTGGAATGGTTTTATCGGTTATTTCCAGCGTTTTGCATGGCGCGTGCATGGTCTTTCCTAGCGCAGCATTCGAGGCCCGTGCCGTGCTTGAGGCGATCAGTGAAGAAAAATGCACCGCGCTTCATGGTGTGCCAACCATGTTCATCGCTGAGCTTGAAGACCCGGATTTCAACAAATTCGATTTAAGCCATTTACGCACCGGCATCATGGCCGGCGCACCCTGCCCGATCGAAGTCATGCGTAAGGTTATCAGCGACATGAACATGGAGCAGGTCACGATCTGTTACGGCATGACCGAGACCAGTCCGGTCAGCTTCCAGAGTGCGACCGACGATCCACTGGAAAAACGGGTCTCAACTGTCGGGCGTATCCATCCGCATGTACAGGTCAAGATCATCGATGAAAATGGCGCCGTGGTGCCCAGGGGTGTTTCGGGTGAGCTATGCACCCGCGGCTACAGTGTCATGCTGGGCTATTGGGGCGATGACAAACAGACAGCTGATACCATCGACGCGGCAGGCTGGCTGCACACCGGTGACCTGGCGGTAATCGATGATGAAGGCTATTGCGACATCGTCGGCCGGGTCAAGGACATGATCATCCGTGGTGGCGAGAACATATATCCGCGCGAGATCGAGGAATACCTGTTCCAACACCCGAAAATAGAGCAAGTGGCCGTCTTCGGTGTGCCCGATGAACGCTTTGGTGAAGCCGTAGCGGCATGGGTCAAGCTACGCGATAGTGAGGAGATGGATATTGAGGAGATTCGTGATTACTGTAACGAGCAAATCGCCTATTACAAGGTTCCGAAACACATCATGATCGTCGATGAATTTCCAATGACCGTCACCGGCAAAATCCAGAAATTCATTATGCGGGACAAGACCATAGAAAACCTGGGCTAGAGTTATAGGAGCGACTCTCCAATCCTTGTGCACCACCTTAAAACAAACGCAAGTGTCTGCATTGGGCCTAACACCGGACTGTCATTTCTTTCAGATGACAACGGCGGCTATCGGCCA
>CALJWY010000074.1 GCA_937974465.1 uncultured Lysobacterales bacterium
GTACCCGGCCGGACAATTTCCATGATTTTTTCAACGCCCTGGTATGGATGCGCTTTCCACATATCAAGATCGCCATGAATACGCTGCACAACCATGGCTGGATTGAGCAAGAACCCGGCCGCCGCGGTAAGATCCGCGATGCCCTGACCCTGTTCGACGAGTGCGGTGTTATCGTCTTCTCACGCCAGGCAGAGTTCCTCACCTTACTGGCAGAACGGCGCTGGGCTGATGCGTTTCTTGACCCCGGGTTCCGGCAATCGGTGCAGCTAAGTGTTTGTGGACACGCCATGCTGGAAAAATACCTGTCACCCTACAAAGCCATGACAGCAAAAGCCCTGCTGGTCAAAACCGGTGAGGACTTTACAGACATGTCCAGGGCGGAGGTGCTCGATCGTCTGGACAAAGAAATTTCAAGCCGGATTCTTGACGGTTCGTTGATGTCCGAACCCGCCTGTTTAAGCCCGTTGCCCCTTGCTGGCGTTCCAGGCTGGTGGCCGCAAAGTGAACAGGCTCAAGGTACTTTCTATACCGACCACAAGGTATTCAGACCACTTTCACCTGCGCTGGCGCCCGCGCCCGTTATCAGCCTATAACCCGTCCTTTTTATAGGGCAGATAAGATTCCGCATTTTGTTTGTATTGTTCCGTGCCGCGTTTTTCATGGTTTAGAAATTCCGCAATCGCAGTTCGGAATTGCGGATTTGCAATCCAGTGATAGGACGCACTTTTAACCGGTGCAAAGCCCCGCATCAATTTATGCTCCCCCTGTGTCCCGGGGTCAAATTCATTTAAGCCACGTTCGATGCAAAACTCGATACCCTGGTAAAAACAGGCTTCAAAATGCAAACAGGAAATATCAGCAAGCGCGCCCCAGTAGCGCCCGTACAGACGTTCGTTATCAAACAGGAATAGCGAACTGGCAACGATTTTATCGTCCTGGCGGGCAACCACCAGCATCAGTTTTTCCGCCATGTTCTCTCTCAAAAGCTCAAAAAACTGCCGGTTGAGATAGCCGTCGTGACCACTGCGCTTGCGATAGGTGCTCATGTAGCACTGATAAAACCCATCCCACTCCTCATCGCTGATCTCGGCACCGGTTTTCCTCTGCATGGTTACGCCGGCCTCTGCAACATGACGTCGTTCACGCTTAAGGTTTTTGCGCCGTGATGACCGAAACGACGCAAGAAAATCATCGAATGACTGGTAATCACGGTTGAACCAGTGGAACTGAACCGCTTCCCTGTGCAGAAATGCACCTTCGTCCTTCATTTCAACCAGGACATTTTGCAAGCGCCGGCCTGCAAACAACAGGTGCCAACCGGAACACGATTGTTTTTCTGCCAATTGATGAATCGCATGTAACAACGCAGTGACGACTTCAACCGGGTCTGCCGTGGCCGCCAGCCCCAGACGTGGTCCCGCAACCGGCGAATACGGTATAGCGGTTACCAGCTTCGGATAATAATCCAGGCCATGCCGTGAATAGGCTTCCGCCCAACCCCAGTCAAACACGAACTCACCGTAGGAATCGGTTTTGTAATAAAGCGGCATCACCGCAATGGGCCCTTCATCGTTCGCCAACAACATATGCCTGGGCGCCCAGCCCGTATTGCCGCCGACACAGCCACTCTGCTCGAGCGCCAACAAAAATGCATGCTGAACAAACGGGTTTTCACTGTCGAACAGTTCATTCCACAGCGAAGACGGTATATCGGCGATGGTGGAATAAAAAGTACAATGCATGTCCCAGTGTACGCAATAAACGACCGATGGTTCCACATACAAAATGATTGAAAAACGCCCGCACCCGATTACCACCCATGGCCACACCAGGATTGATGACTATTACTGGTTGCGCGACGACCAACGAAAAGACCCCGATGTATTGGCCTTTCTGCAGGCCGAAAACAATACGTTCAATGCGGTCATGGGGAACACCTTCAAACTGCAGGAACGTTTGTATGATGAAATGACCTTACGCCTGGATCCGGATGAATCCAGCGTACCCTACCAGCGCGGTGATTACTGGTATTACAGCTACTTCTCAGAGGATCTGGAATATCCAATCTATGCCCGCCGCAAAGGCAACATGCAGGCAGAGGAAGAGATCCTGCTCGATACCAACCAACGGGCGGAAGGCCATGAGTATTATGCCCTGGGAGGCCTGGCCGTCAGCGATGACCACCGCTATGTGGCCATTGCCGAGGACACCGTCAGCCGCAGAATCCACCAGTTGCGTATCCTCGACCTTCAGACCGGTGCGTTTATATCAGACCTGATTGAAGGCGCCTCTTCTTCGCTGGCCTGGTCAGCCGATGGTGCTTACCTGTTTTACCTGAAAAAACACCCTGAAACCCTGCTGGCCTACCAGATGATGCGGCATGAAGTGGGCACGGCAAGTTCCGGTGATGTGCTGGTCTATGAAGAAAAAGACAATACCTTTTACACCTCGTTGAGACGTAGCCGCTCCCGCGATTACATTTTTCTCTACCACCACAGCACCGAGACAACAGAGATCCAGCTAATGCCGGCAAGTGAACCGCTGGCCCCGGTTCAACCATTCCTGCCTCGCGAAAGCGGACATGAATATGATATTGACCATGCCAACGGCCGCTTCTACATTTGCACAAACTGGCAGGCTGTCAATTTCAGGGTAATGTCCTGTTCGCTCGAAGACAGCGGGGATAAATCGAAATGGCAGGCGCTTATCGAGGCCAGGGACGATGCCATGGTCGATAGCATCCAGGCATTTGACAGGTGGCTGGTACTGGGGGAACGCAAGGATGGTTTAAAACAGGTCCGTATCCTGGCGCATGACGGCAGCGTGGACAAATACATTGACGCGCCCGAGTCGGTTTATAGCATGTGGCCGGACCTGAATGTCAGCAC
>CALJWY010000075.1 GCA_937974465.1 uncultured Lysobacterales bacterium
AGGATTACGCAGCTACTGTTTGCAATTCGGGGCGGGGGGTATAATGCACTCTTTTTGGCACTGTTTGCCGTGACCTGACATTGAGAAAAACTATGATCGTTGAAAAAGACAAGGTTGTTTCCTTTCACTACACGCTTAAAAACTCCATTGGTGAAGAGTTGGAGTCGTCACGTGAGCGAGATCCGATGAGTTACCTGCACGGTGCAGGCAATATCATTCCAGGTCTGGAAAAAGCCATGGAAGGAAAGAAGGCTGGCGACAACTTCAGTGCCACAATCGAGCCGGAAGATGCTTACGGTCTACGCAACGAGAAAAATGTCCAACGCGTTCCACTCAAACGACTGAAGGGTGTCGGCAAGATATCAAGAGGCCAAATACTGAACGTGCAAACCAAGCAGGGTGCTGTTCAGGTGACCGTACTTAAAGTCGGCCGCTTCAACGTTGATGTCGATGGCAACCACCCGTTGGCCGGGCAGCAACTGACATTTGATGTGGATATCATCGAAATCCGCGAGGCCAGTGAAGAGGAAAGTAAACACGGCCACGCCCATGGTCCCGGTGGCCATGACCACGGCTAGGAGGTCGTGCTCCCCATAGTTTGCCTTAGCGCGGCACCATGGGTGCTAATTCAAATGTGCCATGCCGGCGCAGACTTGCAGCCAGCTTTATCATGCTGTTCTTTTCAATTAGCAAGACAACCATACTGATGGCGATGATGAAATATGTTTCCCCGTTGTTTCCGTTTCTGGTTGGCTGGGGGCTGCTGATGGCGACCCCTGGTTTTTTCGATATCAGCCTCCTGAATGGAGTTGCACAAATCAGCCTGTTCATTCTGGTGGCATGTTGGCCGGCAATGACTACCGGTCGGCTGTCATATGTTGATATTGCCTGGCCATGGGGCCTGGTTTTGATTGGTGCAATTACTTATACATTCAGTGATGGCAATGCGCTGCGAGTGACCGTGATCAGTCTTGTCTATGCAATTATTGGTGTCCGCATGGGGCTGGGTGCGCTCAGAATGTGGCATTTGGGATATTTTAAAACTGAGTTTCCAAGGTACCAGTATCAGCGCTTGCGTTGGGAGAAGTCGGGCAAAACCAACACAGGCCTGGTGCTTCAGGTAGAGGCATTGCTGCAGGGCATTGCCAATGCCGGCTTTTTGGCTTTGCCCGCTTGTATTATCGGTTCAAATGCAGATCCTGATATTTCATTTTTTGAGATAGTGGGTTTGGTGCTCTGGCTTCTGGCATTTACCATCGAGACCATTGCCGATGCGCAGAAACTCAAATTCCTCAAACAAAGCAAGCAATCTGGAGTGAGAAACAGCGTATGTAATGTCGGCCTGTGGCGATATAGTCGTCATCCCAACTACTTTGCGGAATGGCTGGTGTGGTCGGCGCTTGTAATGGCATCCATCCCGTCGTGGCTTGGGCTGTATGAACAACTGTATATTGTGAACTGGTTGCTACTAGGAGCCGGGTTACTGTTCATCCCACGAATGATGTACACCACTTTGGTCTATTACACAGGCGCGGTCCCGGCTGAGCACTACTCGGTCAAAAAACGGCCCGCATACAGCCAGTATCAGCAAGAAACAAACCGGTTTTTTCCAGGCCCACCCAAAAGCCAGCTCTGACAAGGGCCGGATACATTGCGCCCAAAAACCTAACCGGCCATGACATAAAGGTTGGCTCCTGACTGCTAACCGATGCTCTGATGAACAAAGCGCCCGCCAACTAGCCAGGGCGCTTCCAAAGAGTCACCAATGAGATTATCGACCGACCAAGTCCCCTGTTAAGCCACTGATCAGGGTCTGCTGATTTCCCTCGTTAGCTGGATTGAAGCCAATCATTGGCCGGCACCCTTTGCGCTTCGAAACAGTAACCTGAAGGCCGTCTAATTCCTGGCCGATCCAGGAGCTGCAGCAAGTAACGCGGCGCAACGACCGCTTCTGACGGGAAGCGGACGGTCTGGCCTCATACGCTATAATGGCCGCGACTGACCCAGAGCGGACACGGACTCCGCGCTCGAGTTATAACCTTTTTATACAAATGGAGACGGCATACGATGGGATTAGACCTTGTGGAGGTCATTACGATAGGGGCCAATCTAGGAGTTATTTTTGGGATTGTTTTTCTAGCTGTGGAGGTTAGAAGCAATAATAAACTTTTGGCAGCCCAGGCGAGATATAGCTTGAGACAATACCGCTCAGACATCGCTGATTCGCTGATGCTACCGCATGTACTGGCAGCCACGCACAAATGGGCGAGGGGCGAATCGGTTACGGACGAAGAGAAAAGTACAGGTCTCATGGTGGCGATAAAGATTGTTGAGCTCTGGGAATGGCAGTATGGGGAGTATGCCGCGGGCATGTTGCAGAAAAGCGAATTACCGGTCGGCGCCTGGCGCCTGTGGTATCACGGCAAGGGGCCCTTCCCGGTGCCTGTTCAAGCAATCTACGAGATGCGCAAGAATGTCCTGAATGCCGATTTTGTGCAGTTTTTCGAGGACAATATTGCATCACAGTTGCCCGAATAAGTTGGCGATGGTGGTCGGAATGCAAAGCATGGAGTTTGATCGTTGCCATCGGCCAAATTCTGGAAATTTTCTGTACGGAGGAGAAACTCTATGGCTTTAAGAGTTATTGGTGTTGGGGTTGGACGAACCGGTACATACTCACTCAAACTCGCAATCAATCAGATCGGGATGGGCCTTTGCCACCACATGGAAGAGGTACTCCATGATATGCCCAGGCAGGTTCCGCTCTGGGTAGCCGCAGCTGCGGGAAAACCCGATTGGCGACAAATTTATGACGGATACGAGAGTGCTGTTGATTGGCCCACAGCATGCTTTTTTCGCGAGTTGATAAGAGAATTCCCCACGGCAAAGTTCGTATTGACCCAGCGCAACCCGGCGAAATGGGCAGACAGCTTTGGTGCGACAATCTATAAGTTGCTTGCTGACAAAGACCAGGCGCCCAAGGAAATGCACGCTTGGCTTGAAATGGTCAGCAATGTTATTGCCAAGACCGGGTTTCCTCCGGGGCTTGACCGTGATGCGCTCGCGCGAGCATTTATTGCGCATAACGACGCAGTGAAAGAGGCGATACCACCCAGTCAGCTACTTGTATTTGAGGTTAAGCAAGGGTGGGGTCCACTCTGCCGGTTTCTGGATATGCCAGTGCCATCTGGAGAATTCCCCCGCACCAATCACCGCGAGGAATTCTGGGATCGCGTCAACGGCAAGATCTGAACCTAAAAAAGCAAGATTGAGAAAAGCCCACTCCGCGCCGAGTGCAGTTCTTGCGGCTGTGGAAGGCCGTGAAAATCCATGGCTGTTTTGCCGCGCAAAGCAGAAGGCCCCTATTCGCCAAAACTATATAACGGCTTTCGGTCAGGAACGGATATTCACTGGCTCGAGTGAACTGGCGGAATTACAGGCCAGGGTCTATATTTAAAGAGCGTTCTTGAGCTTATTATCATCATGGGATTATTCATATAAGGCTATAAATAAGAACCTGACAATCTTCCTGCCCAGCAGTGGCTCAGTCCGCATTATTTACAAATCAAGTGTTTGTTTTAAGGAGGTTTGTTATGAAATTAAAATACATTTTAGCAGCAGGGGCGATACTCTTTTCATGCACTGCCGCTGCGCAAACATCAGCTGGTATTAAGGCATACAATAGCAGCCCCTCAATACAAAGAACATCGACCCACGGAATTTTTGCCCCCAATGCTGAAGAGGTCAAAAGGGATCGCAGGGCCGCTGAGCGCGGTGATGCATCCGCCCAATTCAAAATGGCGCTGCGGTACGACGCTGGTCGAGGTGTGCCACAAGACTATGTTAAATCCGTGGAATGGCTACGCAAATCAGCAGACCAGGGTTTTGTTAAAGCCGAGTACAACCTTGGATGCACGTACGAAAGTGGTCAGGGTGTTTCACAAAACCACGCTGAAGCGGCCAAATGGTTTCGCAAAGCCGCTGAGCACGGGTATGCAAGCGCCCAAAAGAACCTGGGAGCAATGTACGGCAAAGGCCAGGGCGTGCCACAAAATAGTATTGAAGCTTATGTTTGGTCGAGCATAGCAGCAATTTCTGGTGATGAGGGCGCATTGAATAATCGCGAACTTGCTGCCAGAGAACTCTCAACTGAAGACCTTGAAATAGCGCAGAAACGCGTCGCGGAACTGGTTGAGAACATTCAGCAAAGACGGGGGTGAAAATAACAATTGTGACCCCCCGTCAATTTATTGGTAGCCAATCATTACAGCGATAACCATCGTGATGCTGCCCAGCAAGAGCAACTGCAACATCAGTGGCCAGATGAAACGGAACCAGCGTCCATAGGGAATGCCACAGATACCCAGGATACCCATCAGGACCGCGTTTGTTGGGACGACCATATTCATGAATCCGTCACCCATCTGGTAGGCCAGTACGGCCACCTGTCTGCTGACGCCAACGATATCCGAGATCGGCGCCATGATCGGCATCGTGACATAGGCCTGACCGGAGCCCGAGGGTATAAAGAAATTCAGAATGCTCTGAATAAATAACATGCCCACGGCAGACAACTCTGCACCCACTGCCTGCAATGGTTGTGACAGACCATGAACGATGGTGTGCAATACCAGGCCGTCACTCAAGGTGATCTCGATTGCCCGTGCAAAACCGATCAACAGTGCCGTGCCAATCAACTCACCGGCCCCGTCAATGAAGCGATGCGCCATATCATCGAATGACATGTGACTAATCAGACCCGCGACAATTGCCAGCGCGAAAAAGATTCCCCCGAGTTCGACGAAGTACCATTGATGCTGCTTAATGCCCCACACGACAAGCACCAGGGTCACCAGGGTTGCCAGCAACACCAGTCGCTGCCGGGTAGTGATTGGGCCGGTTTCCGGTGGCGCTGGTGGCTGAGCTTCCGGTACATCTGCAACCAGCGAGAGGGTAGGATCCTGGCGGACTTTTTTTGCGTATCGTACGACGTGGATATAACCCAACGTGAAAAAAGGAATGAACATGAAAAGACGGAACGCCATTCCAGAGACCGGCTCAAGGCCTGCCACTTCCTGCGCCACCAGCACAGTGAACGGGTTCATTACTGCCGTGCCATAACCGATCCCATAACCGACCACCATGATGCCCAGTGCGGCGACCGTATCCATGCGCATGCCGACACACAGTGTGATCAGTATCGCGACAAGCGGTATGTACTCCTCGGCCATGCCAATCGTGGATGAGCCGATGGCAAAGGCCAGCATACCCATCAGGATCAGTAGCATTGGCTGACCACCAAACCGGTTTAAGACTTTTGCCAACGCGGCGTCAAGTGCCCCGGTGGCCCGGATGACGGCCAGGGCTCCACCAATGATGAAGACAAAAAAGATAATTCCCTGTGCATCACCCAGTCCGCGCGGTATTACGGTGAGCACTTCCCAAAGCGGTAATGGATCCGTTTCTTCTACGATTGCGTAGGTGCCCGGAACAACGACCTCGTGACCATGGCTCGTTTCGGTTTCGAACTGACCTGCAGGCAGCACCAGCGTTAATACGTAGGCCAGCAAAATCATGCAATATAGCAATACCAGCGTATGCGGAACTTTCAGTTTGGTTATCATTCTCAGGATCCCTTTAGGTGGCCCCTTTTTGTGGTAAAAATGGGGTTTATTCTTGCCTTTTCAGTCAATCAGTACCTGCATCGCTTTCAGTTCTTATACTGTTATGTGGCCTAAATCAAGTTTCTGCCAGACCTTGTATTGATCAGTCTAACAGCCTTCATTCACAAGTGCCGACGGAAGAATTAGCTGGTTTAATTTCGGCCTCATCAGTTTGCTCAACTTCCTCACTCGTGACTTACCTGGGCGCCCAATCCAGATTGTCTGTCGCTACGACCGCGAGCGCCAGAATGCGGATGAGTTGGTTTTGGCCGGAAGTCACAATTAACTATTTGGTCAGAGTAAACGACCGTTATTCGGTAGAAAGCAGTC
>CALJWY010000076.1 GCA_937974465.1 uncultured Lysobacterales bacterium
GTATCAAGCAGGTTGCATCGGGTCGTTTTGGTGTCACCGCACATTACCTGGTCAACGCGGATATATTGCAAATCAAGATTGCGCAGGGCGCCAAGCCCGGCGAAGGTGGTCAGCTTCCCGGCCACAAGGTGACGGCACACATTGCGAAATTACGCAATTCAGTGCCGGGGGTTACGCTGATTTCACCGCCACCGCACCACGATATCTAGTCGATTGAAGACCTGGCACAGCTAATTTTTGACCTTAAACAGGTTAATCCGGAGGCTATGGTTTCGGTCAAACTGGTAGCCGAACGCGGTGTTGGCACAATTGCCGCCGGTGTTGCCAAAGCCTACGCCGACTGTATCACCATCGCCGGCCATGACGGCGGCACCGGGGCCAGTCCGCTGACCTCGGTGAAATATGCCGGCTCCCCCTGGGAAACCGGATTGCCCGAGGCACACCACGCACTGGTCGCTAACGGTCTGCGCCAGCGTGTCCGCTTGCAGGTGGACGGTGGTTTGAAAACCGGCCTGGATGTGATCAAGGGTGCGATCCTGGGCGCCGACAGTTTTGGTTTCGGTACCGGGCCGATGGTCGCCTTGGGTTGTAAATACCTGCGAATTTGTCACCTGAACAATTGTGCCACCGGCATTGCCACCCAGGACGAGCAACTGCGCCGCGACCATTTCCATGGCCTGCCCGAACTGGTTATGAATTATTTCCGTTTTATTGCCACCGAAGTGCGTGAGCACCTGGCCTACCTTGGCTTTGAAAAGCTCGAGGATATTATTGGCCGCAGCGACCTGCTGGAAAAAATTGAGCCATTGACAAGCAAGCAGCAGGGTATTGACCTTGAACCAATACTTGCAAGTGCCGCGTCCGCCGGGAGGCTGGGCGCCGGCTATGGTGGGCTGCGCAACCATCCGCATGATACCG
The DNA here is from genome assembly GCA_937974465.1 of uncultured Lysobacterales bacterium. Lineage (GTDB taxonomy): Bacteria > Pseudomonadota > Gammaproteobacteria > Xanthomonadales > SZUA-36 > SZUA-36. Next base: position 919 of record CALJWY010000076.1, read on the forward strand.
GCAAATTAAACGCCCGCATTCTCAAGGCTTTTGAGCAGGCACTGGACAGGGGTGAAAGCGCCAATATGCAGACCGATATCAATAATTTTGACCGTTCTGTGGGCGCTCGACTGGCGGGTGAAATAGCCCGCCGTTATGGAAGGGACGGTCCAGGTGATGCGAAATTCGACCTCACCTTCAGCGGCTCTGCAGGCCAGAGTTTTGGTGTCTGGACAACCGCGGGGATGCACTTACGCCTGTATGGCGATGCCAACGATTATGTTGGCAAGGGTATGAGCGGAGGTCGCATTGCAATATCGCCGCATCCGGACTCATCGATAATTGCAAAACGAAGCACCATCATCGGAAATACCTGTCTTTATGGGGCGACCGGTGGCGAGCTCTATGCTGCCGGCCAGGCTGGTGAGCGGTTTGCGGTGCGCAACTCCGGAGCAACTGCGGTGGTAGAGGCCGTGGGCTATCACGGTTGTGAGTACATGACCGGTGGTACCGTGGTGGTGCTTGGCCGCACCGGTTCCAATTTTGCTGCGGGCATGACCGGTGGCCGGGCTTTTGTTTTGGATATGAATGATACTTTTGAACGTCGCTGTAACCAGGAGCAGGTTGTTGTGTCCGGTATCAATACGGATGAAACAAGCCCGGACCGGTTACTGTTGATGTCGTTGATCAAAGCGCATGTGACACATACGGGCAGTGAGTGGGGGCAACGGATTCTGGATAATTTTGAGCACTTCATGTTCAGGTTCCGTGTTGTCGAACCAAAACAGGAAAACGTTGAAGCCCCGGTCAAGCCAATGCCATTAAAGGTGGTGGGATGAGTACATTAAAGATTCGTAAAAAATTCGAGTTTATGGATCGTTCCCGCGCGGAGCCACATAAACACTCACGGGAATCACGCCGGCACGAGTTTTGTGAGATTTATGATCCCTATCAGCAGAGCGAGGGCGAGGCGCAGTCGGAACGGTGTATTGCCTGTGGAAACCCCTACTGCCAATGGAAGTGCCCGGTCCATAATTACATTCCGGATTGGCTCAAGCTGGCCGGTGAAGGCCGCATCATAGAGGCTGCGGAACTCGCACATCAGACCAACAGTCTGCCCGAGATATGTGGGCGAATCTGTCCCCAGGACCGCTTGTGTGAAGGCGCGTGTACTCTCAATAATGAATTTGGAGCGGTCACTATCGGTGCGATAGAACGCCATATAACGGACACTGCATTTGCGATGGGCTGGCGACCGGACCTTTCGGGGGTCGAGCAAACCGAATTTAAAGTTGCCATTATTGGCGCTGGTCCCGCGGGTTTGGCCTGTGCAGATGTGCTGACGCGTCAGGGTGTCAAGGCTGTTGTGTATGACAAGCACCCGGAGATTGGCGGGCTGTTATCGTTTGGTATTCCTGAATTCAAACTGGAGCAAAAAGTGATCAAGACCCGCCGCCGGATACTCGAAGGCATGGGTATCCAGTTTGTTTTGGGTGCCCACATCGGGCGGGATATCTCCTTCGATGAAATCCTGAAGAATCATGATGCCGTGTTTCTTGGCATGGGTACTTATACCGCCATGAAGGGCAACATGCCTGGAGAGGATGCCCGCGGCGTTTACCGCGCCCTGGACTACCTGGTCGGAAACACAAAATCCCTGTTGGACATGCCGGCAGGAGAGCACCCATTCATTGGTTTGAAAGGTCAGCGCGTGGTTGTCCTTGGTGGTGGAGATACGGCGATGGACTGTGTCCGAACCGCTGTCCGGCAGGGAGCAGAGGAAGTCTATTGTCTGTACCGGCGGGATCGTGAAAACATGCCCGGCTCGCAGCGTGAAGTGGATAACGCCATCGAAGAAGGCGTGCAGTTTCTTTTTAACGTACAGGCGCTTGAGGTCGTTGAGGAGGAAGGCAAAGCCACAGCTGTCAGGGTGGTTGAGACGCGTCTTGGTGCAGAGGATGAGTCCGGCCGGCAGCGGCCCGAAGCCGTTGCAGGCAGTGAGCGCGCTATCGAGGCTGATGCGGTTATTGTGGCATATGGTTTCCAGCCGTCACCGGAAAACTGGTTTCAGAAGTTTGATATCCACACCAACCAGTGGGGCCTGGTTGAAGCATCGGGAAAGGACGAGCTTGCATTTCAGACCAGTAACCCGAAGGTTTTCGCGGCCGGTGACATGGTGCGCGGGGCAGACCTGGTTGTCACCGCCATTGCCGACGCCCGCAAGGCTGCAAAAGGGATTGTAAAATATCTAAACACATGAAAAACAACACTTTTATCACCAATTATTCCTTTCAGCAAGCTTATACATATTCGCTGTCAGAGCCGGTTTGCCGGAACTATGATGCGGAAATACGGCCACAGCTGGCACCCAAAAAATGTTGTGTATGGTCTTATTCGGTGACAAGTACATCACCGGTTGCCGGGACGGATTCCCGGCCGTAACAGAGACAGGCCCCGCTGCACTGGGCCCATGATTTAAGGGATTTCCAGGAGTATTTGAATGAAGATAATTCTGAGCGCAAGGCTAAAGATTGGTTTGTTGTTATTTTTCTGCTTCGCAATTACCGGTTGCCTCGGTGTTCCACCAGGTGCGGAAGCGGTCAAAGGGTTTGAGCTCGACAGGTACCTTGGGACCTGGTACGAGATAGCCCGGCTGGATCATTCCTTCGAGCGCGGTTTATCCAGGGTTACTGCCGAGTACAGCCTCAAGGAAGATGGTGGGGTGCGCGTGCTTAACCGTGGTTATGAGGCGGCCAAGGGCGAATGGAGTGAAGCGGAGGGGAAAGCCTACTTTATTGGCGATACATCGGTTGGCCAGCTGAAGGTTTCTTTTTTCGGGCCATTTTACGGCGCATATAATGTGATCGAACTCGATAAGGAATCTTACCAATGGTCACTGGTGGTCGGCCCTGACACGGATTATCTCTGGATTTTATCCAGAACACCGACAATGGATAAA
>CALJWY010000077.1 GCA_937974465.1 uncultured Lysobacterales bacterium
GCGAGCATACCTGTCACTGGGTGATCGGGAAGCCTCGAAATCGATGCTGGATGAAGTGATGAAAAATGGCAATGAGGCGCAACGGGCAGAAGCCAAGCAGATGCTGGACGAAATCTGAGTCATGACTGGCTGGCTTGTACACCATATTAATATCCGGGTTTGGTCGTAAGCCTTCTATACCCTGTAAGGGCATGTATGTATGCGTTATGCACTCGGAATTGAATATGACGGTACGGCATTTTTTGGCTGGCAGAGACAAAGCCACGCGCCCTCTGTTCAGCAGAGTGTCGAAGACGCACTCGCGGTTGTAGCCAATCACCCCGTAACAGTAACCTGCGCGGGACGCACCGATACCGGTGTGCATGCCCGCGGACAGGTTGTGCACTTTGACAGCCCGTCGGAACGTTCCGACCGGCAGTGGATACTGGGTATCAACTCGAACCTGCCCGATCCGGTTCGGGTCATGTGGGTGCGTGCCGTTGATGACAGTTTTCATGCCCGATTTGGCGCGTTTTCACGCAGTTACCGCTACAGCATCATGAATCGTTGGGTACGTCCTGCAATCGGTGTTTCCTATTATGGCTGGTGCCGGAATGCCCTGAACGAAAAACATATGAACGAAGCAGCACAGAAGTTGCTTGGCAAGCATGACTTCAGTGCATTTCGCTCGGCCGGTTGTTCGGCCCAGCATGCCATTCGTGAAGTCACAGCAATTACCGTAGTACGAAATGGCGACGTTATTGATATCGACATTACCGCCAATGCGTTTCTCTACCACATGGTGCGCAATATCGTGGGTAGCCTGATATCCGTTGGCCTTGGTGAGCAAACGGTAGAGTGGTTTGACAAAATATTTGCAGGCCGTGACCGGGCGCTTGCCGGGGTTACAGCAGAATCACAAGGTTTGTACTTTATGAATGTGCGCTATGACCCCAAGTATGCACTACCTGACAGAGAAAAGGCTTTCCCATACGAATCAACCGGTCCATGAACAGGGTATTGGTAAAAATCTGTGGCTTGACCCGTGAAGAAGATGTTATTTCAGCGCTTGAGTGCGGTGCCGATGCCATAGGTTTTGTATTCACACAAAGCCCCCGGCAGATCACAATTGAGACAGCCGTCCGCCTGGCCGCACTGGTCCCTGCTGAGGTTTTGCGTATTGGGCTTTTTCTCAATCAGCCAAGATCTGAGATTGAGCAGGTCCTCGATGCGGTGACATTGGACGTGTTGCAGTTTCACGGCAACGAAACCGAGGCGGATTGCCTTGGATTTGATATACCATGGCTGAAGGCAGTGGCCATGACAGATATCGATTCGGCAAGGCAGGCTGAGAAGGATTACCCGAACGCCAAGGGCTTGCTGCTCGATAGCCACACCCCGGGCGGGCAGGGCGGTAGTGGCAAGGTATTTGACTGGTCGTTGATCAGGCCGCTTGGGATGCCGGTCTGGCTGGCTGGCGGGTTAACAGAGGCGAACGTGGCCGGGGCGATAAAATCGGTCAGACCCTATGCGGTTGATGTGTCCAGCGGTGTTGAGTCCGCACCGGGAATCAAAGATCCAAACAGGATGGCAGCCTTCATAGAGGCCGTCAGAGAAATTGACAATGAAACAGGACGTGGCAGTAAAACATGACGATTAAACAACCCGGGAAACCGGACCAACTTGGACATTTTGGCGAATTTGGCGGAAGTTTCGTTTCCGAGACCCTGATGCATGCACTCGAAGAGTTGCGTGAGGCCTATGGCCGTTGGCGACAGGATGAGGAGTTTATCCGGCGCATGGATGAAGATCTCGCGAATTATGTCGGTCGCCCATCACCGATATATTACGCGGCGCGCTATACAGAGGCAGCGGGCGGAGCCCGGATATACCTGAAAAGAGAAGACCTGAATCATACCGGTGCGCATAAGATCAATAACACCATGGGGCAGGGCTTGCTGGCCCACTACATGGGTAAAAAACGCGTTATTGCCGAGACCGGCGCCGGACAGCATGGTGTCGCCTCCGCGACTGTGGCAGCGCGGCTTAACCAGTCCTGCCGCGTGTATATGGGTGATGTCGATATTCAGCGACAGGCTATCAATGTTTTCAGAATGCGTTTGCTGGGGGCCGAGGTGACCGGTGTTTCGTCCGGTTCTGCAACGCTGAAAGATGCTCTCAACGAGGCGATGCGCGACTGGGTAACCAATGTCGATGATACTTTTTACATCATAGGCACGGTTGCGGGTCCGCATCCGTATCCTGAAATGGTCAGAGATTTTAATGCTGTGGTGGGTCGTGAAGCCCGACGCCAGATGCTGGAGTTGGGTGACAGCCTGCCAGATGCCCTGGTTGCCTGTGTTGGGGGTGGATCCAATGCAATTGGCCTGTTCCATCCATTTTTAGAGGATGCCGGGGTGAAAATGTACGGTGTCGAGGCAGCGGGGCGCGGTCTGGAAACCGGTGAGCACGCCGCATCTTTATGTGCCGGAAGACCCGGTGTATTGCATGGTTGCAGGACCTACCTGCTGGATGATAATCGCGGTCAGATTCGTCACACACACTCGGTTTCTGCAGGTCTTGACTATCCTGGTGTCGGCCCCGAACACGCCTGGTTGAAAGACACGGGTCGCGCAGACTATGTGAGTGTGACCGATGATGAAGCACTCGCAGCATTTCACCAGTTAACGCGCCTGGAAGGCATCATGCCGGCGCTCGAAAGTAGCCATGCGCTGGCCTACGGTTTCAAACTTGCAGCTTCAATGCGACCGGACCAAAAGGTGCTGATTAATCTCTCCGGAAGGGGTGACAAGGATGTCCAGACCGTGGCCGAAATTGAAGGGTTAAGCTTATGAGCCAAAGAATTTCGCTATGTTTCGAGCGCGCCGGGGAGCGGGGAAGGAAATTACTCGTTCCATTTATCACTGCCGGTGACCCGGACCCCGGCTGGACCGTTGCACTGATGCATGCATTGGTGGCTGGCGGCGCTGATATGATTGAACTGGGTGTGCCATTCTCAGACCCGATGGCTGATGGCCCGGTAATCCAGCTAGCCAGCGAAAGGGCGATTGCGAAAAATGTTGACCTGACCGCCGTTCTGGAAATGGTAAGCGAATTCCGGCAGGCGGATACGGACACCCCCGTTATTTTGATGGGCTATATGAACCCCATTGAGCGATATGGCCAGGCTAAATTTCCAGGTGATGCGAAGAATGCCGGCGTGGATGGCTTATTGCTGGTGGATTGTCCGCCCGAAGAACGGGGCGACCTTGGCCTGGCATTGGACGAGGCTGGCCTGGATGGAATTTGCCTGATCGCGCCCACGACGACGCGGGAACGGGTTGAAAAAATTGCTGGGATTGCGAGTGGGTTTATTTACTACGTTTCACTCAAGGGGATTACCGGGGCCGGTGATCAGGGTTTGCCCGAGTTGGCAGGGCCGGTCGGGCAGATCAGGGAATTTAGTGATTTACCCATTGCTGTCGGGTTTGGTATCAAGAACGCTGCAACTGCCGCCAACGTTGCTCTGCATGCAGATGCGTGTGTGATTGGCAGTGCACTGGTGGAAACACTTGCTGTGACCAGTTCCAGGGAGGAAGCCTGCGCCGCAGCCAAGGCATTTGTTGCACCGGTGCGTGAGTCATTGGACAATATGCTTAAATAGCACCTACCAAATAACGGTAAAGACAGGAAACGCACTATATGAGCTGGTTTCATAAATTAAGGCCTTCAAAGATTCGTACCGAAGGCGGTAACAAGCGCAATGTGCCCGAGGGTCTTTGGACCAAGTGTGCGGTATGTACCGCCGTTTTGTATCGGCCTGAACTGGAGAGAAATCTCCAGGTATGCCCCAAGTGTGGCCACCATATGCGGGTTGGTGCGCGCGACCGTCTGGAACAGTTTCTTGACCCGGGCGAGCGCAGGGAGATTGCCAAGGGTCTGGAATCTCTCGACGTGTTGCGTTTCAAGGACAGTAAAAAATACAAGGACCGGATTTCAGCAGCGCAAAAGAAAACCGGTGAAACCGACGCAATCATCGCGATGGCGGGACAGTTGAAGGGTGCTGATATCATTGCATGTGCCTTTGAGTTCGGGTTTATGGGTGGCTCCATGGGGTCCGTGGTGGGCGAGAAATTCGCCCGCGCAGGACAAGAAAGTTTGCGCATGAAAGCACCCCTCGTATGTTTCTCAGCCAGCGGCGGGGCACGCATGCAGGAAGGCCTGCTGTCATTGATGCAAATGGCCAAGACCAGTGCCATTCTTGCGAAACTGAGTGAGGCGGGCATCCCGTACATATCGGTTTTGACGCATCCAACAACCGGCGGCGTGTCTGCCAGCCTGGGCATGTTGGGCGATATCAATGTTGCTGAGCCTCTCGCACAAATTGGTTTCGCAGGTCCCCGTGTAATTGAACAGACGGTTCGTGAAAAGCTGCCGGAAGGCTTTCAGCGCAGTGAGTTTCTGTTGCAAAAAGGCGCGATAGACATGATCGTAGACCGTCGCAATATGCGCGATGAGATTGGTTCAATCCTGGCATTGCTGAGTTCCGGCAGTATGCCAAAACCGGTTAGCGGCGAACTGTTGGAGAGTTGACTTTCAAGCCAGTTTTTGTGAATCAGCATGAATCTTGACAGGTGGCTGGCACTGCTCGAACAGCGCCATCCGCGCGCGATAGATCTCGGACTTGAAAGGTGTGGTGCGGTCTATCGTCGCCTGGGTTCCCCAAGGCCTGCACGGCAAGTATTCACAGTGGCGGGCACCAATGGTAAAGGCTCGACCGTTGCCTACGTGGCGGCATTGTGTGCTGCTACGGGTCAGCGCTACGGAACCTACACGTCCCCCCATATTCTGCATTTTAATGAACGAATCACCGTGATGGGTGTGCCGGTATCTGACAGCTGCCTTGTTGCCGCATTTGAGCGGGTGGAGATCGCCCGGGAAAGCGAGTCCCTAACCTATTTTGAGTTCACAACTCTCGCCGGCCTGCTTATTCTCAATGAGTCCGGGCTGGAATATGCAGTCCTTGAGGTTGGGCTGGGTGGACGACTGGACACGGTTAACCTGGTTGACGCCGATTGCGTGGTGATTACACCGATAGGCCTGGACCACCAGGATTTTCTGGGGCCAGACCTGGATTCCATTGCCAAAGAGAAAGCAGGAGTGATACGGGCCGGAAGGCCGGTGGTTTGTACGGAAAATCAGCCACCTGCACCCATTTTGCAAATTTCTGCACAGATGGCGGCACCGGTGTTCCGGCGTGGTATCGAATTTGACCTTGCACAGCAGCCGGATCAAGGCGGTATCCTGTTGTTCTCAATGGATGGTCGCTCAATGCTGGTATCGCCACCGGTCAT
>CALJWY010000078.1 GCA_937974465.1 uncultured Lysobacterales bacterium
ACCCGGGTTGACAATTGCAAGTCAACGCCTGTGCGCTCCACCTCACCCCGAAAATAGTCGAGACTGGCGCTGAACTCTTCCTTGCCGGGTATCTTTTTAGCCATATTGAATTGGCCGCCAATCTCATTCGCCTGGTCGAACAGACAGACCTTGTGTCCACGCCGCGCCGCATTGGTAGCAAAAGCCAGTCCTGCCGGACCCGCACCCACGACAGCGATGGCCTTGACCTTCAATGCCGGTGGGAAATTTAATATGGTTTCATGACACGCACGGGGGTTTACCAGGCAAGTGCATGTCTTCCTGCTAAACGTATGGTCGAGACACGCCTGGTTACAGGCGATACAGATATTGATCTCCTCAGGTCGCCCCTGGCGAGCCTTTCTGACGAAATTTGCATCTGCCAGCAAAGGCCTCGCCATGGAGACCATATCGGCATCTCCGCGGGCCAGGATTTCTTCAGCCACGCCCGGTGTATTGATCCGGTTAGTGGTAATCACGGGAACCGAAACCTGCGGACGCATGCGGGCTGTTACCCAGCTGAAAGCACCACGGGGAACCATGGTCGCAATGGTGGGGATGCGGGCTTCGTGCCAGCCAATGCCGGTATTAATCAGGCTTGCCCCGGCGGTTTCTGCCATTTTGGCCTGTTCGACAACTTCATCCCAACTGTTACCGGCAGGGATCAAGTCCAACATGGACAGGCGATAAATTATGATGAAATCATGCCCCGCCGCCTCGCGGCACCGGGTGAGAATTTCCTCGGCTATCCGGTATCTATTGCGTGTATTGCCACCCCATTGGTCGGTTCTTTTGTTGACATGGGGCGTCGTGAACTCATTGATGAAATAACCTTCAGAGCCCATGATTTCGACGCCGTCATATCCGGCATCACGCGCCAGCCTTGTTGCCCGGACAAAACTGCGGATCTGTTTCTCCACGCCACGCGCTGACAGGGCCTTGGGCTTAAACGGTGTAATGGGAGACTGGATAGCACTAGGTGCCACACTCAGCGGATGATAGCTATAGCGTCCGCCATGCAATATTTGCATACATATTTTGCCGTCAGCCTCGTGCACAGCAGATGTGACCAGCTTATGGCGAGGAACCTGTAAACGATTGAACAGACCGGATGGCGTTGGCAGTAAAGATCCCCTCAGGCCGGGCGCAATTCCCCCTGTCACAATCAGGCCCACATCACCGGCTGCTCGCTCTGCAAAATAAGCTGCCAGTCTTGGGAAATCCTTTTTGTGATCCTCCAGGCCGGTGTGCATGGAACCCATCAAAACCCGGTTTTTTAAAGTCGTAAAACCCAGGTCCAGTGGCGCTAACAGGTGCGGAAAAAGTGACTCATTCGACATTTGAACATTCCCTGAAGTACGCATTGAGCAACATGCGAACTTTAATCATTGCTTCACTGAGTGTGGTGCGGATGGCATCCATGCTGATCGGATCGCCCTGCACTCCCGCCGCCCAATTGGCGCTGACACAAATACTGGCATAGGGCAATCCTGCTTCACGGGCCAGTGCTGCCTCGGGCATCGATGTCATGCCTACAAGGTCACAACCATCCTGTCTGAATCGCCTGATTTCCGCAGCGGTCTCAAGCCTTGGCCCCTGGCTGACAGCCACGCAGGCGTCCACTTCAACATCGACCCCGGCAATAGAAGCAGCGCGCACCAGGCCGTTATGCAAATGCCTGTCGAACGGCTCAGCAAACTCTACGTGCGCTAAGTCGTCTGCGGCATCCAGGCTAAAACTATGCTCCCTGCCCCATGTGTAGTCAATCAGTTGATCTGGTATTGCCAGGCTTCCAGGTATGTGCCTTGGGGAAATACCTCCGACCGCGTTAATTGCAATCAACGAGTCGACCTTCAATTGTCTGAAACTATCGATATTGGCCCGGTAATTGATAGCGTGTGGCGGAATATCATGGTGCAGACCGTGCCGCGGCAGGAAGAACAGGCTCAGACCATCGAGCTGGAATTCCGCCAACCCGGCAGAAGGACAACCATAGGGACCCTCAAGGGCATGCGACCTTACCGGGCTGCCCCAATGGTCGAGACCGGTACCACCAATCAAACCCAGGCGAACCACTTAATCTTCCTCGAGCACCAGAATTTCGTCCAGGTGCCGCCATTCTTCATAGGCATCCATGCCACAACCAAAGACATAGACATCGGGAACATCCAGGCCGGAAAAGTCGATATAGTCCCTCGACAGACCCCGATCATGGATTTTACGAACCAGGGCGGCCATTTTCACTGAACCCGCTTTTCTTTTTTCCACGGAACCCTTGATGGCAGCCAGGGTATGGCCTTCATCGAATATGTCATCGACGATCAGCACGTGTTTGCCTTCCAGGTCCAGTCTCGGCGGGACACGGTATTCCAGTTCCGCGCCATACAAGCCGCCGCGATAACGGGTTGCGTGTACAAAATCCATCTGTAACGGCATGGTTAGCCGGGTCGCCAGCCATGCTGCAGGTATGATTGCACCGGTCAGTATGGAAAGCAGGATAAGCGGTTGGTCATCATAAAATTCGTTGATTTCATCGGCCATACTTTGTACGGCGGCCATAACCTCTTCCCGGGAAAACAAGACCCGGGAGTTTTTCAGTAATTCACGTGGATCAGGCGGATTGCTTATCCCCATTTTGATTGCTCCAGTTGTTCAATTGTTTTTTTCCATTGTCGCCATTCACCTACCCGCTCCACATCTTCACGACTATAGGTAACCCGGCCTTTCAATTTTCTTAACGCTGTATCAGCATCCTTGAAGTCGGCCAGGTTACAGGCCAAAAGTTGACGCACATCTTGTGGATCGCAAACCAGCACCGCATCACAACCTGCGCTGAGTGAATCCTGCACCCTTTGCAGCAATCCGCCGGCAACTTCGGCCGCAAACATACCCAGGTCGTCAGAGAATATTGTGCCTGCAAACTGCAATTGCCGCCTCAGCACATCTTTGATCCAGTATGCGGAATACCCCGCCGGTTTGCTATCAATTTCAGGGTAAAGAACATGGGCCATCATCATGGCATCCAGTTTGCTCCCCAGGGCACTGAATGGCCGGATATCAAGCTCTTCAATTTCTGTAAAATCGCGTTGGTCACAGACGTCGTCCGTGTGTGAATCCGCTTCGACCGAGCCGTGTCCAGGAAAGTGTTTACCAGTTGCCGCCATGCCCGCGTCATGCATACCGGCAATATATGCGCCGGCAAGCTCAATGATGACATCCGGGTCAACGGAAAACGCGCGATCACCGATAACAACACTGCGGCCGCCAACATCCAGAACCGGCGCGAAACTAAGATCCACACCGCACAACAACAACTCTGTTGCCATCACCCGGCCATGTCTATAGGCAAAATCCTGTGCATGTGTTGCCGACTGCCGGTACAA
>CALJWY010000079.1 GCA_937974465.1 uncultured Lysobacterales bacterium
TTTGGTTTATAACGAATTTGATATTGATCCGGGCAAATCAATTGAGCTGCTTGAAAAAGCGGTAACACTAAATCCGGGTAGTGTTGTTGCAAATAATTTTCTCGGTGATGTGTACTTTCGTATCACCGACTTTGACAAGGCATTGAAGTATGAACTGCGGGCCGCTGAATTGGACCCATTGGGGCCGATTCATTTAACCGACCTGGCCAGCATCAGCCTGGTACAGGGTGACTACCAGGGTGCCTTGCGCTTAGCCAACCGGGCATTGGCATTGGATTCTACATTTCTTCACGCACTTATAGCGCAAACCCAGGCCTCCTATTTTTTGGGCGATACAGAGCAAATTAAGCGTGTCATAAAGGTGCTGGAAACCTTACCTGACGTCGATCCCGGCCGTGTTGAGAATGTCCGCAGTCTTCAGGCTTTGGCAGAGGGCAAAAGGGAGTCGGCAAAACTATCCCTGCAGAAAAATGCCCAACCAGAAAACGCGAAAGGGGGATTTGTTTATGTCGCAGTGCAGGCAATCCAGCTGGGAGATTTTGACACCGCCGGTCAAATGTTACTGAAAGCGCTTGACGAAAAGGACGGCAGATGGATTTATCCTCTCTTCGTACACATGCCGGAACAGGCGCCAGACAGCGAGCCGTGGCAGGAATTCTGGCGTCAACCGGGCCCTCATAGAGTGGCTGAATTGAGACGGGCTAACGGTTTCACGCCGCATGCAGCCACGTTTGGCAGCGGAGCCAATCCATGAGCTTTTTCACCGAACTGAAACGCCGTAACGTGTTCCGCATGGGTATCGCCTATGTCGTCGTCGCGTGGGTCATATTGCAGGCTATAGACTTTGCGCTGGACATTATCTCGGCACCCAACTGGGTGATGCAGGTATTTTTCATGGCGGGTGTCGCCGGTCTTCCGATCGTGCTGATTTTTGCATGGATATTCGAAATGACACCGGAGGGTATCAAGCGTGAATCCCAAATAGCCCCGGACCAGTCAGTAACCCAGAACACCGGCCGCAAGCTGGATCGCACAATCATTACCTTCCTGGCATTCGCGGTGGTCCTGTTGTTGGCTGAACGTTTCATAAGCAAGGAAGACTCCGCACTGCCGCGAGTAACAAACGAAGCGGTTATTGAACAGGCAACTAGTGTGGAGACAGCTCCTGATACCAACCAGCGTTCGGTGGCGGTCCTGCCATTCGTCAACATGTCCTCAGACCCCGAGCAGGAGTACTTTTCTGACGGCCTTTCTGAAGAGTTGCTCAACCGCCTGGCCCAGAATGACAGCTTGCGTGTCGCTGCCCGCACCTCGTCATTCCAGTTCAAAGGACAAAATCAGGACATCAGTGAAATCGGTGCACAATTGAAAGTTGATCATATTCTGGAAGGCAGCGTCCGCAAATCAGCTAACCGTCTGCGTATCACCGCCCAGTTGATCAAAGTGGATAGTGGTTACCACCTTTGGTCAGAGACCTATGAGCGTGAAATCGATGATGTTTTCGCCATCCAGGATGATATCTCGCTGGCCATAAGCAAGGCGCTTGAAGCAGAATTAGGTGCAACAGTACCCGGGGTTAAACAAAAGCCCACTGAAAACCTCGAGGCCTACCAGTTGTATTTGCAGGCTCGATATTTTCTGGCAAAGCGTGGTGGGGACAACATCCTCAATTCTATCGATTTGTTCAACCAAGCCACTGCGCTGGATGAAAACTTTTCCGAGGCATGGTCCGGCATGGCATTTGCCTTCGGTTTGGCACATTCTTACACACAAAAAATATCAGCCCGTGAAGCCCGGGATAGTGGACTGGAGTCGGCCAGTAAAGCAATCCGAATAAATCCCGGCAACGCTGAAGCCTACATGGCATTGGGGCGTGCTCAGGGTCATGTGGATCTGGATATTGCCGCTGCACTGGAAAACTTTGAAAAGGCGTTTCAACTGGCTCCAAATAACGTCGATATCATCAATATGTACGGAGATTTCCTAACCGTGATCGGTGATTTTGAGAAATCGATCGAAATGGAAACGCGGGCAATAGAGTTAGACCCACTCGCTGCAGTCCACTACTCGGACCTGGCCTTTCTTATGCTCCTGATGAATCGAGACGAAGATGCACTTGAGCCCGCTAAAACAGCCGCCAGGCTGGCACCAGACTCCTACGACCGCATAGATTCACTGATCATGACGCTGATTATGCTGGGCCAGTACGAGCAGGCAATAGAGACCATACACCTGGCAGAGGACAAACTGGGAGCGGACCCCGGTTACGTGAACGGTTGGTGGTGCATGTTGTATTTTCAGCAAGATGACCGCGCAAACCTCAAAGTGCAACTCGATGAACGTCTTGAGTCCCACCTGGAAACGGACGGTTTTTATCCCTATACCATGACCGCATTTTATACCGCATGGCTTGATGGTATTGAGGCTGCATTACCCTTGCTAGAAAAAGCGTACCAGGAGAGAGACGGCTTGCTGGTTTGGCCGGAATATTTCTACCTGCCGGAAAAAGTGAGCGATGACGCCGCCTGGACCACATTCTGGCAACAACCCGGCCTGGCTGAATTAGTAGAAACACGCCGTCAATCTGGCCCCTACAGCAATGTTGGCCACTGGAAGGATCGTATACCGCAATGAGCTTTTTCAGCGAACTAAAACGTCGTAATGTTTTTAAGGTAGGCATCGCTTATTCCGTCGCATGCTGGCTGTTGCTCCAAATCGTTGATTTGGTGCTTGAGAATATCAACGCACCGGATTGGGTCATGCAGGTATTTATGCTGGCAATGGCCGTGGGCCTACCCATCGCACTGATAATCGCATGGGCTTTTGAGCTGACACCTGAAGGGATCAAGCTTGAAAAAAATGTCGATCAGAGTCAATCGATTGCCAGAAACACCGGGCACCAGTTGAATCGGGGCATTATCATGATCTTGTCGATGGCAGTTGTTCTTTTGCTCACAGATAAATTTAGGGACGAGGCGAACTGGACACTGGAACCCAAAGTTGCCGCGCCAACCAACCCGGCGAGCAGTACCGAGGCAACAGATGCTCCCAACTCCCAAACATCCATAGCCGTTCTGCCGTTCCGTGATATGAGCTCAGCCCGCGACCAAGCCTATTTCGGCGAAGGCATTGCCGAGGAATTACTCAATGCACTGGTCAAAATCAGGGGCCTGGACGTTGCATCACGAACTTCGGCTTTTTCGCTGGCAAATGAAGACCTGGATATTCCGGCAATCGCGCAACGACTGGGTGTTGCACACATACTCGAAGGCAGCATCCGGACATCAGGTCAACAAGTCAGGGTGACAGCGCAGTTGATTGATGTCAGCAAGGATGTGCACCTGTGGTCGGAAACCTACGATGGTTCATTGAATGATATTTTCAAAATACAGGATGAGATCACCAGCAAAATAACCGCTGCCTTGAAGCTGCAACTGGGTAGCGAAAACATGGTCCCATCTGCTGAACTGCTCACCAGTAATGCAGAAGCCTATCAAATGTATCTGCAAGGCCGTCAACTTTGGCGGCAGCGAAGTGCGGTCTCATTGAGAGAGGCGCTACGGCTTTTTAACCGTGCAGTTGAACTCGACCCCGGGTTTCACCGCGCCTGGTCAAACATGGCGGTGGCCTATGTGAACCTGCCTGACTATGATCAGTCATACAATGAAAATGAGGGCCATGAACGCGGTCTGGAGGCCGCTGAGAGGGCACTGGCCATCTATCCACAGTCCACCGAAGCACTGATCATTAAGGCCAATAACCAACATCTGTCCTGTAATATTGCCGAGGCGGCCCGCTTATATGAAACGGCCATTGCATCCAACCCGGCAGACCCGACGGCTCACCATTGGTATGCCATATTGTTAAATGCGGCAGGTCGAACCGACCTGGGGCTTGAACACATCCAGACAGCAAAGCGTATTGACCCTTTAATTTCGGCCGTCATTGGAGTTGAAGCAAGTCTCTATCAAGCCATGGGCGACTACGCCCAGGCCGAGCAATTACATCGCAACGCTGCTGCGCTCGGCATAAACAGTGGTTCCTTGCATAGCGTGGGGTTAAATTATTTGTATGCCGGAGAATATGATAAGGGTATTGCTTTGCTGAGAAATGGATGGGCAGATGAAACCCAGACACAGGCTGTAACAAGGGAATTGTTTTTGCAGGCACTTGAAAACCCGGAAAAACAGGCTGCGTTTGAACAGCATCTTGGAAAGGCGGTTGAATCAAGGACATATGAAGCCTATGACAACACGAACTATCTTATACTGCTTGGCTCAGCATACGTTTTCGATTACCAGTCTGATCTTGAATGCGCCGTTGTCGACTATACGGTTTGGGCAGACTCTTTCAGGGAACAGCGTAAAACACCAGAGTTTTTTGAACTGGTGGAGCGTGCCGGCATGGTGGAATTCTGGCGTGCATTCGGGTGGCCGGATGATTGTGAATCACTCGATCAGTCACTGGCAGAGTGCCCGTAGGATTATGTTCAGGATGAACGGTATAAGGCGGTTGAGCATAGAAATGTGCGACACGATTGTGTCAGTTTTTGCACACGTCAAAAACGGTCGTAGGGTGGGTAATTTATTACCCACGCGTACATATGCCCAATACCACCGGTGCGTAACAAGTCGTAGGGTGGGTAATTTATTACCCACGCGTACATATGCTCAATACCATCGGTGCGTAACAAGTTACGCACCCTACGGCGGCGGTAAATCAATTGGCAAAAAGGTGGATGATGAATTACCCATCCAACGGAGACGTAAATGAGCTTTTTTGAAGAACTAAAAAGAAGAAACGTCTTCCGTGTCTGTATTGCCTACGTTGTCTCTGCCTGGGTGCTGTTACAGGTGGTCGACCTGGTGCTGGAAAACATTGCCGCACCCGAGTGGGTCATGCAGGTTTTCATGCTGGCCATGGCTATTGGTTTCCCGGTGGCATTGCTGTTTGCCTGGGCATTCGAAATGACCCCCGAAGGCATCAAGCTCGAAAAGGACGTTGACAAGAGCGAGTCCATCACCCGGCAGACCGGACAGAAACTCATGCGAAATACCGCAATAGCACTGGCGATTGCCGTTGTGCTGTTGCTGGTGGACAAGTTCAGCATTGAACCACAAACGGAACCATCGGCAAGCGCTGAGGCTGTTGAACAATTGGCCGTTAAGGACCTGGATTCTGAGCCAAGAGAAAAATCCATCGCCGTACTACCCTTTGTCGACATGAGCCCTGACGGTGACCAGGCCTATTTTGCTGATGGTATTTCCGAGGAAATCCTCAACGTCCTGGTCAAAACCCATAGCCTCAAGGTAGCGGGCAGAACCTCGTCATTCCAATTCCGTGGCCGCGACGAAGATTTGCGAGGGATTGGTGAGCAACTGGGTGTCGCACACATATTGGAAGGCTCCATTCGTAAAGCCAGTAACCGGGTGCGCATTACCGCGCAGTTGGTGACTGCCGATGACGGTTTTCACCTTTGGTCTGAAACCTACGACCGCGAGCTGACCGATATCTTTGCCATCCAGGACGAAATTGCCCGCTCCATCACCGATGCGCTGGCGATTGAACTCAACCTGGCTGACACCGAGAAAAGTCTCGTTTCTGTCAGCACCACCAACATGGAAGCCTATGATCG
>CALJWY010000080.1 GCA_937974465.1 uncultured Lysobacterales bacterium
AAGGACCGTCATCCCCACGCGAGTACCGCCATCCCCATGAAAGGACCGTCATCCCCACGCGAGTACCGCCATCCCCACTTAAGGACCGTCATCCCCGCGCAGGCGGGGATCTCGGTACCTTGGTCGAGAAGGTGGTCGAAGCATTTTAAAATTGTCAGCGTGTTTGGAGGGCCGCACCTGCAGGGGGATGGCGGTGCTATTGATCAGCGCTGGATACTGCTGGTCAGGAGTAGATTTTGTTGGGCAACCAGGTCGCCAAGTCCGGCCACAAGGTTAACAGCCCCAGCATCAGCAGCTGGATTACAATAAACGGCACCACGCCACGGTATATTGCCGAGGTTGGAATCTCGGGCGGCGCAACGCCACGCAAATAGAACAATGAAAAACCGAAAGGCGGGGTCAGAAAGGATGTCTGTAAATTGATGGCAATCATTACACCGAGCCATACCGGGTTAATGCCCATAGCCAGCAGGATCGGTCCGACGATCGGTATCACGACATAGGTGATCTCGATAAAATCGAGGATGAATCCCAGCAGGAACAGCACCAGCATGACAATCAACAGGGCGCCTGCGTCTCCTCCGGGTAAATTGGTCAACAGGGATTGAACATATTCGTCACCGCCATACCCGCGAAACACCAGGCTAAACAGTGATGCACCAATCAGTATCATAAAAACCATGGCACTGACCCGTGCAGACTGGTACACGACCTCACGAAGGGTTGCCATGGAAAGCTGTCTCTGCTTCAGGGCCAGAAGCATCGAGCCGGTAGCGCCCACCGCGGCTGCCTCGGTGGGTGTCGCCAGGCCCAGCAAAATCGAACCCAGCACCGCCACGATCAATAGCAATGGACCGGCCAGCAGGTTTAACAGGGTGAGCAACGAAACATCTGCATCGCTTACCTGCTCTGCCGGCGGCATACTTGATGGCTTCAAAAAGGCAAGCACTGCCAGGTACAACATGTATAGCCCGACCAGCATCAGGCCCGGCAACAATGCACCGGCAAACAATTCACCCACAGAAATCGTCTCAGGGCTGAAAATCCCCATGCTTAACTGGGCCTGCTGATAAGCATTTGAAAGGACATCTGCCAGCAATATCAGGACGATGGAAGGTGGAATAATCTGGCCGAGGGTACCTGCCGCGCATATGCTGCCGGTAGCGATCGACGGATCATACTGGTTACGTAACATGGTTGGCAGCGACAAAAGACCCATCGTAACCACGGTTGCACCGACGATCCCGGTACTGGCGGCCATCAGAGCGCCTACCAACATGACCGCAAGCCCCAGGCCGCCAGGAACTCTGTGCATTAACTGTGCCAGTGCCTGCAGTAGCTGGTCCGCGAGTTTTGAGCGTTCGAGCATGACTCCCATAAACACGAACACCGGTACCGCGATCAATGTCTCATTGCTCATGATGCCGAATATGCGGCTCGGAAATGCACTCAGAAAGGAGGGATCAAAAATGCCGGTCATTACTCCGACCAGGGCAAATATCAGCGCGACACCTGCCAGTGTAAAGGCCACGGGAAAACCCGCCAGCAATGCAATTCCAGCGGCTAAAAACAAGCCAAGTGACATCAGCCCGTGCATGGATTTATTGCCTTTTGTTTGGGCTGAAAGCAAGTCACGATAATTTTATTTGTGTAATTGCAACAACTTATGCTCCGGTAAGCACCGGTGATGCATTTACGACTCATTACAAATAACCCGCCGAGCCAACCCGGATATTTATGCACAGATATAAACACACAACTAAAAAACATAACCTTAATGACATTGTTGAAATTAAGCCATGCGAAATATGCTTCAAATAATTGATTTTTATATTTATTCACAAATATATTTTTAAACCTTGATTGCCGGCAATCTTAGCATGGCCGGCGCTGTGCATTCCCCGATAAAAGTTACTAACAGACTTATCCACAGGCAGATCCAGCCAGGTGTGGATAAATCAGCGCCGACGTTTTCAGCGTTGGTTCAAAGGGTTACAATAGACCGCTTTGGTGTTGTATCTACACCGGCGGTCACAGGATATTTTTTCTTGAAAGAACATATCGAAGAATTATTGAGCCAGGCGCTTCTACACCTGATTCGCGATGGCTTTTTAAGCACGGATTGCGACATCACTCCGCAGCTGGAACGGACACGATCGCCTGAGCATGGTGAATTTGCCTCTAATATTGCAATGGTGCTGGCCAAACGTGCCGGCAAACCCCCGCGCGAACTCGCACAGGCGATTATCGACAAGATGCCACGTTCGCGCCAGTTGAATTACGCCGAAATTGCCGGCCCGGGTTTTATTAATTTTTATATGAATCACGTCGCCTTGACCACCGTGGTCAAAGATATTCTGTATCACGGCGACAACTATGGGCGTGTTCCGGCAAACCCTGAACACGAAGTGACGGTCGAGTTTGTATCAGCCAACCCAACCGGCCCGCTACATGTCGGCCACGGTCGTGGCGCCGCCTATGGTGCAAGCCTGGCCAGCATCCTCGATGCTGCAGGATACGTGGTTCAACGTGAGTATTACGTCAATGACCACGGTCGTCAGATGGATATCCTTGCGGTTAGTGTCTGGTTGCGTTACCTGGAGTTGTGCGGCGAGAACCTGCGCTTCCCGGACAACGGGTACCGGGGCGACTATATCTACAACATTGCCCGCGAGGTTCGCAGCGAGATCGGTGATAAATGGCGTTTCCGTGGACAGGATGTGGTCGATGGCCTGCCGCCCGATGAAAGCCAGGGTGGCGACCGGGAAATTTATATAGATGCCTTGATTGACCGCGCACGGGAATTTCTCGGGAGCGATGGCTACCTTGCATTTTTTGAAACTTCCGTAGACAGCATCCTGCAGGATATACAAAAAGACCTGTCTGAATTCGGGGTCAATTTTGACCACTGGTTCTCCGAGAAACAACTCGAGGACAGTGGTGCGCTTGATCATGCTATCCAGCGGCTCGAAAAAAACGGACACCTGTATAAAAAGGATGGCGCAACCTGGTTCCGCGCATCCGAACTGGGTGATGAAAAGGACAGGGTTGTGATACGGGAAAACGGTCGAACAACCTACTTTGCCTCCGATATCGCTTACTTCCTGAACAAGATGGAACGTGGTTTTGAAAAGGCAATATATGTATTTGGCGCCGATCATCACGGCTATATTGCACGTTTACGGGCAGCCGCCATGGGCCTTGGTGAAGACCCGGAGCGCGTGGAAATAATACTGGTACAGTTTGCCATTCTCTATCGGGATGGTGAAAAAGTCGCGATGTCGACGCGTTCTGGCCAGTTCATAACGCTGCGTGAATTGCGCGAAGAGGTTGGCAGCGATGCCGCAAGATTCTTCTATGTAATGCGCTCCCATGACCAGCACCTGGATTTTGACCTGAACCTGGCCAAGTCACGCAGCAATGAGAATCCGGTTTACTATATCCAGTATGCACATGCGCGGATTTGCAGTGTGTTTAGAAACCTCGAACAGATGAACGAATCCCACAACCCGGCCATAGGTGAGGCTGCCCTGGACCTGTTAACAGAGCCCAATGAAATTCGTCTGCTGCGCGCTTTAAGCAAGTATCCGGAAATCATCCAATCTTCCGCACGTCTGCGCACACCTCACCAGCTTGCACATTACCTGCAAGAGCTAGCGACGGATTTTCATGCTTACTACAACTCACAACAGTTCCTGGTTGATGATGAAAACATCAGGAACAGTCGATTAAACCTGATTCTTGCCGCGCGCATCGTGCTTGCAAACGGCCTCGAGTTACTCGGAATCTCAGCACCGGAAGCCATGTAATATGGCAACGAAACGAAAGCGCACCAATAGCCGGCGAGGTGCCGGCAGAAAACCGTCAGGAGGTATCCCGTCATGGTTCTGGCTCATTGGTGGCATTCTGATCGGTTTGGGTGTCGCCATCGCCCTTATGTTCAAAGGCTATTTCCCCGAGTTGCGGCAACACACCCCATCGGTGGATACGCAGCCATCTGACTCAAGCGAATCAGCGCTGGTGGAAGATACAAGTCCGGCGAGCGAAAAACCGAAAAAGCCGCGCTACGATTTCTTCAAGGTTTTACCGGAAATGGAGGTCGTAATTCCGGAACAGGAGCTTAGCCGCAAGGCTGAAAATTCCCCGGGGACAACACCCGCCACCTCCCAGGATCGCTATATTCTCCAGGCAGGGTCATTTAAAAACCCGGCCGATGCGGAACAAATGAAAGCGAAACTGGCTTTGTTGGGATCAATTGCTACTATCCAAACGGTCACCGTCAACAGTGAAACCTGGCACCGGGTCAGAATCGGGCCATTCGAAGGTGCCCGCAAGGCTGATGAAGTGCGCCGGATGCTGTCCGACAACCAGGTCGACACGCTGGTAATGAAAGCAAATCCTTGAGTAAAAACCTTGTGGCAGCCAGTCCATTCCTGCCGCTTCTGTAAAGTGCTTTAAACCATGTATTTCTTTGCAATCATCCGTCGATAATCCGCCGTAAATGCCTGTTCAGACTTCCAGGACTTGTCATTGAGGTCCTGGTAGGGCATCCGGTAGGCGATGAAGGTAAACTTTTCGTCATCGTAAAGTAGAACTCCACGCGTGTAATGCGCAAATGGATCCTGCAGTTCCTTGTGTGTGACTGCCTTATGCATGAAAGGTCTCCATCGGGCCACACCGTGGTCATGGCGTTTATAAAATTCTGTTTTGAAACAAGCCTTTGACAGAATTTCAGAAACATCTCAAATTGCTTTGAGTAAAAACACTGTATCTTGTGCGGCCTTGTAATGGTGCTATTCCTACTGCTTCGGAAATGACCATGAAAAATCCAAAGCTCCATCTAAAAGTATAGAAGACACCGGCAGGTTTTGCTTCCAGCTATTCCCGTAACTGCAAACTGATCTACTCTGGAGCTTGTTACTGAAGACCCGGCGCTGGTTTTACGATGACTTCTGGCCTTGAGCGTGTCGGTGCGGGGGAAATCAGGGTGACATGGCGTCTAAAAAAGGTGGTTAGGCCTTGCTGCGGATTTGTAATCTTGCCGGACCATTTGCCCGGCCACAATAGACAGGGAAACCTGCCGCACACGCGCAAGGCGCTATCTTTATCTCTTCAGTGAGAGATCTGGAAGCGCCTTCAGACCCCTCTGTAACCTAGCGGGTATACAGGTCAGGCCCCTGCTCCATGCGGGCTTTCTGAGGCTTCTCCATGTCTTTCATCCAGGCCTTCAATGCCTTCCACAACGGGTCACCCTTCCATCCGCCGGTGCCGTTATCAGAAAATCCATGGGCATCCAGGTCTGCGATTGCAGCCTGTAATGCCGAATCGCTGCAACAGTTACCAAAGTCCCGCATATTTCCCCGCATGTTGAGCGGCGCGTAATTCCTTATCCACTGGCCAAGCCCCTTGCGTGCAGAGGATGCATCGTTTCCTTGACAGGCTTGCCGAAGCTGCTTGAGCAGGTCTCTCTCCTGCAGTGAAATGGCTCCGTTGGCGCTGACAGCCTGCGGATCGACTGGTCCGCGACGAATATAAAAGACCAGTGTCAATAGCCATAAAAATGCAAACACCGCGGTGCTTGTCATCCATAAGCCCGCACCACGCGGGGCAACCGCGTTGGTGCCGCTCAAACCACTTTGTGACCCAGGCAACACGGCACCAGCGACTGGCGGCGCGACCATCGACTGGCTCAACTCGGAGGGCAGCACCTGGACACGGTGCTCCGGCAATACGGCGGTTCGCTGGCGGTTTGCAACCGTATCCCACCAGTCCAGCCGAATTTCCGGTAATACCAGTTCGCCGGCCTGCTCCGGGACCACCGCGTAACGGAATTCCTTGTGCCCCAGAACCCATTCACCGTCATCACGGCTGATGCCCTGCGGTTGATCCGGATAGACACGGGTTGCAGGCAGCTCGGGCCAGGCCGGCTCTTCCAGCATGTTTTCCTCGAGGCCAACAGCATCAATGATGACAGTGCGAGTAACCGGCTCACCCACGCGCAGTTTCTCATTGTCTGCAATCTGCTGCGACAGTGTCAGGCGGCGTGCTGGCAGCCAGAAATCACCCGAGTAGTCCTCCGGTCGCGGGCTGATCTCGAGTGTTAACGCTTCACTCTCGACGCGCACCCGACGGCCACGCACGGTCGGTTGCCACAAACGATCGGACGGGCGCTCAATCAGGCGACCGCTGAGCTGCATGGGAGGAATTGTTAATGTGCCGGAACGCTCTGGAAATATCGCATAACGGCGCTCCAGAACACGGTAGCGCTCACCATTGCGATCGGACTGGTAAGGTACTTCGTCAAGCAAACGGACCGATGCCTGTTCCGGTGCAGGTGGATTGATGGCCGCCTCGGTCAGGTTGGCCTGGTAAAAAATCCGTACCATCAGGCTTACCTGTGAGAGCACATAATAAGGCCCGGATTCCGGATTCACGGTCACTTCGATAAAGACCGGCTCTGCTTCACCTGGCGCCCGCGCCGGTGCGGCTGAAACCTTCAGATAGACCGGGGCTGAATTCGCACCCGGGAATTTCAAGGCCGGTATCAGCAGGTTGCCTTCACGTTTGGGCTCCAGCGTGATCACCACACGCACACTGGCCGTCTGGCGGCCATTGACAAACGACATCTGGGTTTCCGAGCGCTGGTTCAGCACATCAAAATCG
>CALJWY010000081.1 GCA_937974465.1 uncultured Lysobacterales bacterium
ATCACCTTGTAACTGGAATCCATTTCTGCCAGCAGTGCAACCAGGCGGCCACCCATACTGTAGCCGAGTAAACCAACCCTATCGCTGTCAATTTCTGGCTGCGATGCCGCATACTCGCGAGCCGCCTGCAGATCGAGCAACATACTGCTGAGATTATTGTTTGTGAATGACTCGGTGCTGTCGCCACAACCCGGAAAATCCACGCGGATCGAGGCAATGCCATGTTTGGCCATCGCCTGGGCGGCAAGTTGATAACCACCGCCTTCATGCCGGGAGCCGCCATGGCCATGCGCCATAAGCACCAGGGGAAAGCGTTCGTTCCCTATGATCTCCGGAGTAACATAGCTTATGGGGACTGCCACGCCACGTGACTGTATGGTGGTTTCTGTGGTGCGAAATTCGGATTGGTCGGAAGAGCCCGATAGATCACCGGAACAGGCAAATAAAGCGGCGAGAAAGCAAACCAAAGGTGTTGTTAAATTGATTCGCAGCATGTTCAGTTACCAGGCAATCACAGTAATTAGTGCTTCAGTCGCTTTGATGTTCCGTAGTCCTTAGTATGACATGCAATCCGGCTGATCCCCATCCGCCTGCCCCTGGGGTGGCGAAAACACTCATTTTCAAGATCTCGATTAGAGTGCGGCCAGTGACAAATGACCTCGTAAGCTTTTTAAGCTTCGCTCATCGGTTACTATTGGGGCATGAAAAAAATCATGGCTTCTATGGTCGTTCTTATGCTGGTCTGTATGCCACTCGCGGCCCAGAATACTCCGCCAACGATCACCCTGGAGGGCGCATTTCTTGAAATGGCCTTCAACGGCAACCTGAAGGCAGTTCAGGAGTTCGTTTCGAAGGGAACCCCGGTAGACTCGACCATTGATGACAAGAGCACAGCATTGATGTGGGCTTCATTCAACGGCCACACGCCGGTTGTCGCATACCTGCTGGAGCAGGGTGCCGCGATAGACTTGCAAGACAATAATGGGCGAACTGCCTTGTTATATGCATCCAGCGGGCCCTATCAGGAGACGGTGGGCCTGTTGCTGCGCAAAGGTGCCGAGGTCAATATTCAGGGTAAAACCGAGGGCTTCACCGCATTGATGATGGCTGCATCCGAGGGCCACATTGAGGTGGTCCGCGTGCTGCTCCTCAACGGCGCATCAGTGGACACTATTGACCGGGATGGTGATACTGCAATCAAGTTTGCCCGCGAGAAAGGACACCCTGAAGTTTTAAAGTTGCTGCAAGGGCAGGCGCTTAAAGATACACCTTGAGTTTCCGGGGTGATTGAGCCCGCTAAAGCAAATGCCGTAGATCCGGCAAGTACTTCTCCAGTGAGCCTGTATTAAAGACCACGACCTTGTCGTTGGATTTGATCAGGCCGTCTTCGAGCAGTTGCGGGAGTGCGGCCAGGCAGGCAGCGCCTTCGGGGCATACCCACCAGCCCTTGTCCTTCCACACTGCGCTCAACGCATTGTGAATTTCCTGTTCCGTGACACCGATGGCGGTACCGCCGGACTGGCGGATAATATCCAGCACTTTGAAATGTCCTACGCCACCCGGCACATTGACGCCATAGGCCAGGGTCTCGCCAGCTTCAACCGGGGCGACCTCGGTGTCCCCATTTTCAAACGCCTCTACCAGCGGTTGGGTAGCATCGCATTGAACGCAGATTATTTTCGGGCGATGGTGGTCGATCAAGCCCAGGCACTCCAGTTCGCTCCAGGCTTTCCACATTCCCAAAACACCGGTTCCACCACCGGTGGGGTAGACAACCACATCGGGGAGATGCCATGGACCATCAACCTCCTCGGGTTCCGCCAACTCCAGCCCCAGGGTTTTTTTGCCATCGATTCGCCAGCCAGGTTCCTGGAAAGTTGCGACGCTGAAATAGCCCTTATCGAGCCACTTTTCCTTGAGTAGCGCACCTGCTTCACGAATGGTTCCGGTGACCAGTTCCAGGTTGAACCGGTCAGTTTGGTTGGCCAATGCAGCAACCCGGCCAAGGATCGGAAGAGGAGTGTTATCCGGCATTGCGACCACGGCTTCCATGCCCGCAGCGTAGGCGTATTCGCACATGGAATCGCCGGCATTGCCCTGGGTTGGAACAGCCAGTTTATCAATACCTGACTTGTGTGCCATGGATATGGTCATGGCCATGCCGCGGTCCTTGAAACTCTGTGTGGGATTGGCCCCATACCCCGGGTGTGCCTTGCCCTCGTCTTTAACCAGCAGCATAAACCCGGCCTGTTGCGCCAACGGGTGGTCGTTGTAATCCAGTAGCGGGGTATGACCTTCGCCAAGACAGACGATGTGCGGCTGGTCAGCGGGGTCATTGATGTCCAGGGGTAACAAACCACCAAAGCGCCACATGTCATTGCGTTCAGGATGATACCAGGACAGGTCTGGCTGCTCCTTCTGCAGGCGCTCCAGGTCCATGATGACTTCGACAGGGCTGTCATCGACCGGACACAGGTTCATGACGGTATCGGCAGCATATGTTGCGCCGCAACGTGT
>CALJWY010000082.1 GCA_937974465.1 uncultured Lysobacterales bacterium
GCTGGCCATCAAACCTAATTTAAAACGTTTGCAATACATCATCATCTCGCAGTGTAGACGATCTCCACCCGGCGGTTTTTGGACCAGCAACTGTCATCGCTAACCCGGCAAACCGGACGCTCTTCGCCATAGCTGACGGTATCCAACTGGCCACCCATTGCTCCAGCTGCCGAGAGCAGGCCGGAAATGGCGTTGCCACGGCGTTCGCCAAGACCCAGGTTGTATTCACGGGTGCCACGCTCATCGGCATGGCCTTCCAGTGTTACACGGGCACTGCCATGTGCGGAAACATACGCAGCATGGGCAGCAACGATGGGCCGGTATTCAGCTCTGACTTCGGATTTGTCAAAATCAAAGTAGATGACCCGTTTGGACAACAGGCTTTCTGAGTTATCAAAATTCCGTGCGTCGCTGAAGTCACGCGGATCTGGCGCAGCAATCGTAGTAGCTTCTTCTACTACCGGTGCTGGTTCAGGCTCGGTAACAGCTTCTGTTTCTGGTTCGGTTGTTTTACAGGCCGAGATCGCGACTGCAATAACAAGGGCAAGCAAAAGGCGCCACGTAGTGTTCATTTTTTTCTCCAAAATTTTCAAAATCAAAACCGCAAGTTGGTTTCTGTGCCAAGTTTACCTGATAACGGGAGACCACGCGGGCTCTCTAACGTCACCATCTGTTAAAATTAACCGCTGACGGACATTGCCATCAGCCGACACCGCAGAGAGCACTCCCCTTGAGCCCTCGCGGGTAGCATAAAGAATCATGCTGCCATTCGGTGCAAAACTGGGTGACTCATCGAGCACACCCGGGGTCAAGATGCGCATACGCCCGGTTTCCGTATCCAGAACGGCTATACGATACTCGTTTCCCCGCCCATGTGCTACAGCAATTCTCGTTCCATCGGGAGAAATGCTGGCACGTGCATTGTAATCACCTTCACGGGTGATGCGGGCCGCCTTTCCACCCGCTGCTGCGACCTTGTAAATCTGTGGTCTGCCTCCCCGGTCAGAGGTGAAATAAACCGACTGACTATCCGGTGACCAGACTGGTTCGGTATCAATCGCCCAGTGCTGGGTAAGCTGGCGTTTCTGGCCAGAAATCAGGTCACGTATATAGATTTCCGGGTTGCCGGAGTAAGACAATGCCATCGCCATGAAACGTCCATCCGGAGAGAATGAAGGCGCACCATTGATGCCTTTGCTGCTGGAGATCAACTCGCGTTGTCCGGTAGCCACGCTCTGTACGTATATCGCGGAATTACCCTTCTCGAATGATACGTAGGCCAACTGCTGCCCATCCGGTGACCAGGCGGGTGACAGCAACGGCTCGGGCGAACCCACGACCGGTTGCGGATTAAAACCATCGGCATCTGCAACGAACAATTTATACTCCTGCTCATTGCCGATACCCGTCGCCGAGATATACGCAATACGTGTTGAAAACGCACCCGGCACACCCGTCAGTTTTTCATAAATTGCATCTGCCACCCGGTGAGAGCCAAAGCGCAGATCACCCAGGCCAACACTCGTAATTTGTGATAACAGCTTTTCCTGGGTGTGCACATCAAATAACTGGTAGACGATATCGTAGCCATTACCGTCAGGTGCATCCTCCACGTGGCCAATGACCAGGTAATCGGCCTGTAACAATCGCCAGGTTCCAAAACGGATGGATTCCTCGTCCACGGGACGGTCGACCATGTCGCGTTCTTCCAGCGGAGCAAACAGACCGGAGCGGTATAAATCAGATGCGACAACCTCTGCAACGCCGGTTTCAGGCCTGGGGTCAGATGCGCGCCATTGCATCGGGATAACTGCAATCGGCAATGCAGCGGCGTTGCCCTGGATGATCTCAATTTCAAGCTTGGCCTGCGCCATTTGTGACAGCAGCAGAAACAACAGGGCGTAAAATATTTTTTGCATGGCTAGTGGTCTTCCAAAGTTACATTGTTGTGTGCAGCGAAGTGGCAAGCGCTTGAGTGTAATGCGCATCTTGCCGGGCATGGCTGGTCCTTCCCATAGCTGCAACACTATTCATCATAGGTAAATATAAAATCAATCTCGCGTTCAAACACTTCTTCAAAACCCCGGTAGGGGAGCAATCCTGCACGTTCCACGGCAGCCACCAGTGACCGGCGGGTTGCCTCATCGGCATTACAGCGACCGGCAATGGCGGCCGAAATCACCTCTCCACCCGGTATCTGTACAATTTTAAGCCTGCACCTCAAACCGGATCGGGCAGTTGGGGGGCGAAACCAGTTATTGGTAACCTGGCTTTGGATCGCCGCGTAATAGGCCTCGCCTTTGGTGGCAATCTGCCCTGCCTTGAATTCAGCCTGTTCATTGGCCAGTTGCTGACGCAAATCAGCCTCGGCCAGTGCCTGGCGCTGGGCGTCCGCCTCGGCTTCCTTGCGTGCATCCAGTTGTTTCAAACGTTCTTCTTCCAGGTTTGCCAGGCGTGCTGCCTCTTCGCGTTGCTGACGCAGCTTATCCAATTCGTCCTGTTGTTTCTTCAGGCGGTCCTTGCGGTCCTGCTCCTGTTTCTGGCGCATGCGTTGCAGGCGTAAATCCTCTTGTCGTTTTTTTGTCGCCAGGTCTTTTTGACGTTGCTTCTCAGCTTCGTCAGCCTCGCGCTTTTCACGTTCCTCACGTTCCTTTCGAGCCTGCAACTCCTTTGCCCTGCGGTCTTGCTCCAATTTGCGTGCCGCAGCCCTTTCCGCTTCCAGCCTGGCCTCTTCACGTCGTTTCTTAATGGCACCGGTATCAACCATCACCGCTTCAATCGTCATACCGGTAAGGGTCGGCGGTTTGAATGGCTTCCAATTCATTGTCCCCAGCACCACCAGCCCTGCCATCAGGACATGAATGCCAATGGCCAGTATGAATGCTTTGGTCTGTGCCCAAAGTTCCTGCATACCCCGATCAGCCTCCGGCCTGTCCCTCAAGGGATTCCAGCGGATCGGACATCAGGCCGACCTTGGTGACACCGGCTTTTTGCAGTAGCACCATGGCACCGTAAATGTGGCCATAGCCAACCGCTTCATCACCACCCACCAGGACCTGGATATCCGGGTTGCGACGGACGATCGCCGATACTGTAGTGACCAGGGTTTCAGAGTCAATCAGGCCGCTGGTCACACCATCCACTTCGCCACCGGCATTCAGGTACAGGTCGCCATTTTTGAGCACAGTCACCACCATCGGCTCCGCATTTTGCTCGCTGTCCAGGGGTTCCGCGTCAGCTTTTGGCAAATCGACTTCAACACCGAGATTCAGCAATGGTGCGGTAATCATGAAGATGACCAGCAATACCAGCATGACATCGATATACGGAACCACGTTGATCTCTGACATTGGCCGCCGCTTGTTGCGCTTGTTCTGCATGCCGCTTTAAACCCTCAAGACTCAACCAGTGCGTGAGCCTGGCGCTGTAATATGCTGGAAAATTCCTCGGTGAAATTGTCATAACGTGTTTCAAGACGCTCCACCTGGTTCGAGTAACGGTTATAGGCAATCACGGCCGGAATCGCTGCAAACAGACCCATGGCCGTTGCAATTAACGCCTCCGAGATGCCCGGCGCGACCATCGCAATGGTCGCCTGGTTGACGTTGGCCAGTTGGTGAAATGACGTCATGATGCCCCAGACAGTGCCAAACAGGCCGATATACGGGCTGGTTGAACCCACCGTTGCCAGGTAA
>CALJWY010000083.1 GCA_937974465.1 uncultured Lysobacterales bacterium
AGGATCTTGAACGGATCGTTAGTCAGTTTGCCGGCTATGGCTTAGCGGCTTCGATTGGCGGGTAGTGATATAAAATGGTTTTACCCGCTCAGATCGTTTGTCTCAGCGATTAAGCAATACATTTGCGATTAAAATTCCAACCGAAAATAAAACATAAACGTCTATGACGAGTAGTTGAAAATAAAATGCTGCTATACCGCCCTGGTCACCGGTATATGCTGCCAAGTAATACGAGGTCGTCCCGCCACCAATAACCAGCACCGCCCCAATCAACCGGTAGAGCTTGCGCAAACTGGTTTTCAGCCGTCGTGCAGGCACAAATGTTGCGAGGTAAACCACAACAGGCATGAGCAGAATTAGTGTAGCTATTAACATCAGAATATACCCAATTTAAAATTCTAATCCAGCATTATTTGGCTACTGGAAAACAGGCTTAACAGGTACTTGACTTTACTCTCAACTGGGCCTATCTTCCACTTCAGCGCCGATTTGAAAATCAGCTTGCGGGCGCTTTAAAAATACGGCTAAAGCGAGCCAGTAAACCTGCTTGAGCTTTAGCTGAGTAGGTTTTTTTTCGCCTGCTCTGCTACCCGCACTCCCCGAATCGGCACATCGACCATTGAACTGTGACCGAGGAAACGGGAATGAACAACTCGCCCATCATTGTTATGAAATTTGGCAGCTCCATCCTAGCAGATGTGGACTGTGTACCGCGTGCCGTCCATGCGATTTACCGGCATGTCCAAAAAGGCGAGCGTGTCATCGCCGTGGTCTCGGCACTGGAGGGCGAGACTGACCATTTGCTGGGCATGGTAGAAAAGCTTGATGCGGACGCAGACCCGCACCGTATTGCTTCATTTGTCGGAACCGGCGAGACCAGGAGCGCGCTGCTTTTGTCCATGGCACTCGAACGCGTGGGCCTGACAACACAATTGCTGAGCCCCGAAAGCATCGGACTACAGGCCAAAGGTGAGCCGCTGGATTCCGACCCATACAGCATGGACACAGCAGCTCTGCACAGCTGTATGTCCGATCACCAGGTGGCTGTGCTACCCGGTTTCATTGCCTGTGATCCACTGGGCCGAACCGTTTTGCTCGGCCGTGGTGGCTCTGATGACACAGCCCTGTTTGTCGCCCAGCAACTTAAAGCCGGGTGCCGCCTGGTTAAGGACATGGATGGTATTTTTGAACGTGACCCAAGCCAACCCGGTCCGGCACCGCAAAGATTCAAAACGATTACCTGGCAGGATGCATTGCAGGTTGCAGGCAAACTCGTCCAGCCCAAGGCAATTGAATTTGCACAGCAACACCGGATGAGCTTTGAAGTAGCTTCAATCGGAACCACCGGCGGCACGCTCGTAGGCCCCGGGCCGACCTGTCTCGCAGAAGAGCCCCACCCGGATCACGGCCCCTTACGGGTCGCCTTGTTTGGCGCAGGCACGGTCGGTTACGGAGTCTACCAGGCGCTCGCGGCACATCCGGAGCGATTTGAGGTCACGGGTATTGCAGTCAACTCATTGGACAAGAATCGGGAAGACATCCCTGCAGCGCTGCTAACGGATGATACTGAATCCCTGCTTCAACGGGATGCAGATCTCACGGTCGAATTGATGGGTGGCAGCGAACCTGCCCGCAGCGTCATTACCCACGCATTGAGCAATGGCCGGGATGTGGTCACTGCCAATAAGGAACTGTTGGCCAACGAAAGCGAAGCATTGGAAGACCTGGCCCACCGAAACGGTCTTTTATTGAAATGCTCGGCCAGCGTGGGTGGTGGACTTCCAGCGATCGAGAGTATCAAACGGATATCTGAAAATGCGCCCGTCAAATCTATCGAAGGTGTTTTGAACGGCACCTGCAATTTCATTCTTGACCACCTCGCT
Source organism: uncultured Lysobacterales bacterium (assembly GCA_937974465.1). Lineage (GTDB taxonomy): Bacteria > Pseudomonadota > Gammaproteobacteria > Xanthomonadales > SZUA-36 > SZUA-36. Next base: position 1,884 of record CALJWY010000083.1, read on the forward strand.
GCCGGATGGAGCTTCGAGAAAGCTGTCGAGGCTGCCCAGGATAGGGGCTTTGCCGAAGCCGACCCCACTTTTGATCTCTCCGGTCAGGACGCAGCCAGCAAGATCAGGATCCTGGCGCGAACCGCATTTGGAGCCAGTCTTTCCGAGGCGGACGTTGACCGCGAAGGGATCGAAGCCATCACAACGGAAGTTGCAGAAAGTGCGCGCCAGGCTGGTCGTGAGATCAGACTGATTGCAAAGTGCTGGAAAGAAGGTGGCCAGGTTTTTTCCGAAGTGCTGCCTCGCGAGCTGCCGGCTGAGCACCCGCTTGCGCAAGTGCGCGGTGAAAGCAATATGCTCAGGCTCGAGTTGGAATCAGGTGAAGAGCTTCTTGTCAAAGGAAAAGGCGCAGGTCGTTGGCCGACCAGTGAGTCCGTATTTGCAGACCTGATGGAAATTTACCGTTACCGGACAGGTGGCTAATCATGCTGGCACGGGGGTTACTGCCTAAACTGTGAGGATTGATTCAATCCAGGGAAATAGCGGGTCGCGGGAGAACAGGTTATGATCTGCCATTGTAGTGTCAACGGCACTTATTGAACTCAGACCATGATAAAAGGGTTGCGGCAAGACCATGATTGACAAGGTACATGAAATATTCCAACACGAGGCGAAAGCCATTCAAAATATTCCCGTCACGAAGAATTTTGAAAATGCTGTAAACCTGATTTATCGGCAGGTTCATGGCAAGGGCGGAAAGCTGGTGTCCAGTGGGATGGGCAAGGCCGGCGAAATTGCCAAGAATATCTCCACGACCTTCAGCTCAACCGGCACCCCGGCCGTGTTTCTGCACCCGTCTGATTCCCAACACGGCGATCTTGGCGTGATTCAACCCAATGATGTCCTGTTGCTGGTTTCAAATTCCGGTAAAACACGCGAGATACTGGAGTTGGTGGAACTGGCCGAACGGCTTTACTCCGGCTTGTCCACGATCATCATAACCAGCAATGCCGATTCTCAGCTGGCAAAGACGGTCGACGTCTGCCTGTTAACCGGCAATCCGCAAGAAGTTTGTCCGCTTGGCCTGTCCCCCACGACTTCAACCACTGTTATGACCGTAATTGGTGATGCGTTGATTGTCCTGATGATGGAAAAAATCGGTTTTACCAACGAAGAGTATGCCAAACGGCATCACGGCGGTTACCTGGGCAGTAAATCAAGGCAGCAGTCGAACTGATCGAATTAGCGAGCCTGAAGAACCGCGAGCTGGTTGCTCCGGGCTGGCGTCATATCGGGAAGATGGAGAGTAGTGGTTTCAAATAAGGAACTGGCTACCAATTGCCCCTTGCCCATAGGGTGTCTTTGCTCGATCGCTGCCAGGGCCGCAATGACACCTAACATTCCTGCCAGTGATATCAATCACAAAAATCCCGGCTCGCAGTAGACAATCCGGCAAGGCGGTCATGTAAGCCAATCCACCCCTCATCTGTGTGACCTCATACAATGCGATGCTCATACGGGCCGGACAAAAGGATAGCGAAGCGGGTTTGCAGCCAGGTTCAACCCTAATATTGGTCCCAGAGTCAGCAATCACCCAACTGATTATATTCCAAGAACCGCAACGCCAAGGCCGCAAACCAGGATAGCGCAGCCGGCAACAGCATGGTTAAACCGTTCAAATCGATTCAGTCTTAAGGTGTTTAATCCAAGATAGGCAATCGCCACAACAGCGGTCATAGTGGCCACGGTTATCAGCCCAAAAACGATGGTTACCAACAACACGCCAAGCAAGCTTTCCTGTGCTGCCGGGTACATCAGCAATGGAATCAGCGGCTCACATGGCCCGAGTATGAATATGATAAAAATCACCCACGGCGCGAATGAGCTTTTGCCGGATTCGTGAACGTGGACATGATGGCCGTGGTGACTGTGCTCATGGCGGTGAACTGAGCCGGCATGAGTGTGCCAGTGGCTGTGTGGCCGGTTCCGATAGGCAAGACGCAAACCCCAGGCCATATACATCAGCCCAAACCCAATCAACAGCCAGGCTGCCAACCCGCCACGAACACCCTCAAGCCACTCCAGCGACGACAATTGGGTTCCAAGTGAAATACCCACCAACCCCAGGATAACAGAGCCGATCAAGTGGCCAATACCGCATGCCAGCGTGACCCTGATGGTTGTTTGCAGACTCCAATCCCTGGCCTTGGCCATGGCAATAAACGGCAGGTAATGATCAGGACCCAGGACAGTGTGTATCAATGCAATGACCGCAGCAGACAACGTAAGCAGTGCAATTTCCGGGGTCATGATTGACGGCCAATATTATTTTCATTGAGCGGGCGGAAGTAGCATTGTATCCCATATATTTGAACGGTTACACAGACTAAAACAGGCCGTTATCCAGGTCTCGTGGTGTTGCTTGTGCAATGAATAATGCAGGTATCTTTAAAAATAGAAACGAACGGTTTCAAACGGTATAGTTTGCAGCTATGTTTCATCTTTAAACAACATGATAATGTTGACTTGCGGACATCTGGCGCTATTGAGTGGACCCGCGTTTTGTGACGGCATCATTGGAATCTGCCAGTACTATTGTGAGTGAAATATTATGAAAAAAGCCCTTGTTTTTATCACGCTGACTCTCCTGGCCAGCCAGGTTGCCCTCGCAGCAAAACCAATTGGCATTGATGCCAAGGATGCATTCAGACGGATTGGCAATAAGGCCACGGTCTGTGGTGTTGTAGCAACCGCAAAATATCTCAAAGGCTCCGGCAAAGAACCCACATTTCTGAATCTTGCCGACACCTATCCAAAACATCCTTTCACGGTCGTAATCTGGGGCAAGGACCGCGATCAGTTTGACTATGCGCCAGAATCGCTCAAGGGTGAATCGATTTGTGTGAGAGGACTGATTGAGCAGTACAGGGGCAAACCGCAAATCGTCGCAAGCAGCCAAAACCAGATTAGGCTGGATAAGTCATAGGCTGGAGAAAAAACCAAGCTCCTGCCCGCTTGGCGTTTAAATAAAAAAGCAGACTGACTCAGAAAGCTCTGGCAGATGTAGACCAGCCTCAATACGCGGTCTTGGTGCCCATCTCGGTTGTAGCCGGGTTTTGATTAAACGGCCCGGCCTTGCCCTGGGCACCAAGAGACGATTGCAATGAGTCAATTTGCCGATATGCTTCGTTGAGTTCACCCCTGAATGAACGTAATGCATGCCTTGAATCAAAGTAAATCTCTGCCGTTTCATCCGTGAATAAAAATCCCGTGTAGTCGTTTATATCTGCAAGGGACAACAGCATACCTTCCTTGAAGGTTGACACGTTGAGCGCTCTATAACCGCCGTTTTGCGCAATGACGATGTCCGTGGCAATCGCAGCAGTCAGGCGTTGCAAATCACGCTCAGAACGTAAAATAATTGTATTGGCCCCCGGCACCGCCCGGGCACTGGATGCTGGCACCATATTGCTGCTGAAGAGGGACCGGCCTTCGGCGTCGTAAGACCATTGTACCTGCAGCACTTCATTACCTGCTTCCTTCTTAAGACCGTGGGTCATTTCGGCCAATGAAACCAGTTTGCTGCTGCCATCGGGTTCACCCAGTGGCAGGAAAAGCTGGTTCAGATCCGGAAAAGTTCTTGCCAGGTTGGATGCGACCAGATCAAAGACCATTTTTCTTATCAGCACCTTGTCGCCCGGAATACGGTTGTCATAAAAGGTACGAACGGTCGGGTTTTCAATCAACTCCGGCGCTTGTTCCACCATTTCATTGACCCGCTCCCGATAGCTGGCAAAACGCTTGTCTTCAAGCAGGAAGTTCATATCAAAAACATCACTCTCAGACACCCTGTAGACATTATTAAACAGGTTCAAATCAGACTGCCTGGACATCACCGCGTCCGATGCAATATTTGCCCGTACCCCAATGGCATCTTCGGCCAGAACATGTGGGGTAAGCACAATGATGATTTCCCGTTTCTGAACTTCATTGTCAGTGGCGCCGAACAATGCACCAAAGAAGGGTATTGATCCCAATACAGGTACGCGGGATTTTTGCTCTTCCTTGGTGCCGGACACCAGGCCACCAATGATAATGGGTGTGCGATCCGGAATACGGGCAAAGGTTTTTACTTTGCGAGCGGCGGAACCCTTTCTCTCAGCCAGCAGGATACTTCCACCCTCACCATCGGGCGCATAAACCTCACCGGAATTTTCATCCACTTCAGCCTCAACGGTGGCATCAATTTCCAGGCTAACCCACTGCCGGTCTGACGAAACCCGGGGCCGAAGGTTGAGCGTGATACCCAGCAGCAACGGTTCAAAAGTGTACGCTGAAATAACCAATTCGCCAGTTGTTCCCACCGAACTCTCTACCAGCGGTGACTGGATGACATCGACGATCTGTATAACGGCCTGGCGGTTGCTTAACGCCAACACGCTGGGACGGGCAAGAATTTCCGCCTTACCCGTGTCAACCAGCGCCTTTATTTGTACCTTGATACCCATGCCTGGCGAAAATTCGAAATTTCCGTCCGCATCCTGTCGGGTATTACGCTCGAAATCCACGGTGGGACCTTCACCAACACCCAACGAGCCCAATTGCAATAAGCTGTTGCCGCCAATATTTGCGGTCTGGTAGGCAACACCCAGTTCCTTGGAATCCTCCTCGGACATTTCCAGCACCATGGTTTCGATATAAACCTGTGGCGAGGCTATATCGACCACCTCCCCCAGCAAAGCTTCAAACCGCTCCATTTTGACGAGTTGGGATTCGTGGTAAAAAACAATCAGCTGATCAAGGTCAACAGCGTTTGCCTTGCGCAGACGTGAAATTCCAAGATTGCCAACACCGGATTGACTGGTCTGCATGGCATATTCACCCATTTGGGTAGAGTTGGTGCTGCCAATCGTCAGATTGCTTTCATCATGTGGCCTGGGAAGCAGCACCAGGGGCAGGTCATCGCAGTTGTATCTAGCCTCCCCGCCCGAAGCTGCAAACCTGCTGTTCGCTGCAGACGCTGGATTGGCGTGTGAGATGGTGTTATAGCCCATCGTTTCCAGCAGCATAATGGCTGAAGACACGTCCCTGTTTGACACGCCAAAGTTCTTTACCGCCAATTGATTGAGCGCGAATGAGTTGCCTTGACAGGGCACGGCCTGTACTCCCAGCATGTCAGGCTCGAGTAACTTCTTGTTTCCGGCAGGAAATACCGCAGTCTGCACCCTGCTGATTGACTGATCATTTTCTGCCAGCATCTCTTTTCGTGCTTCCATTTGCACCACCGTATCCGAGTGGGCGCGGTTGCCTGCTTTGCAACTCACTAGTGTCATGCAGATGGAGATAATTACCAGGGAGGTCTTGAGCATAGTGATTGTCGTTTCTATTTGTAGTTGGTATCAGTATAGCAGCGGATTTTAATTAATCTGCGCTAACAGCTCATTGCTCTGTAAGTTGAACAATTCATCAAAAAAACGAGGGATGATGGCCTCGTAACTGACCAAAATTCCTTTTTCTGCCAGCAGGTTTTCGATATCTCGGTAACTCAAGTTGAAACGATAATAGAGCCATACAGCATATTGGATGATCTCAGCAGGGAAGCGATGACGTTTCTGCAAACTTACTGGGTTTTTCATTCTACAATTCTGAATCAACCAGAGTTAACTTGTCCGTGCCATTGCCCGCAATCCAGAATCGAAAATTCAATCCGGACGTGGGTCCGTGGTAGGTTAAATCAGTCGCCGGACCCCCATTCTTGTATTCGGCCTGTTTGTATTGGTAACCCGCCATGATTCGGTTTTGCTGACGCTTACCCACGGTAAAAGCTAAATTTGCCTGCACCAGGCAAATACCTTTTGAGTCTCCAAAACTGCAATCGCCTCTGGTCAACAAAGACCGTCGCTCTGCGAAATCTAAACGGTAGCGGAGGCCGAACAAAGCGTCATAGTAGTTGGCGGAAGTTGCAGTCTTTAGCGAGCCGGTCTCTGCCTAATCTCCGTGTTCTATCCGGAAAATACAGGACGCATATCTGAGCGACCTCAAGCAACTTGCCTGGAGCTTGCCACTTTATCCAGATCGTAGGTAGCCTGCAAATTCATCCATAGCTTCGGCGATGTGTCTAGCGCCTCAGCCAAATCAAGTGCCGCTGCCGCAGTTATACCTCGTTTACCCTTGATGAGTTCATTCAACCGGGTCTTCGTCCAGGAAATTTTCTCAGCAAAGGCTGCTTGGGTGACCCCCATCGGAATGAGGAATTCTTCAAGCAGTATCTCACCGGGATGAAACGGATTTTTGGGTTGCTTTGCCATTACCAATACCTTTTTCAGTGATAATCGAGAACCTGTACTTCAAAAGCGTTACCGCCAACCCAACTAAACACGACTCTCCATTGGTTATTTATCCGAATTGAGTAAAAATCTATCCAATTACCTTTGAGACTCTTTAACCGGTTTCCGGGTGGTACTTCTAAATCCTTCAACTCGCCCGCATCGTGTAAATAAAGCAGTTTTCGCCGACCGGCTCTGCGAAGCTCTGTTGGAAACGATCTTGTTGCTTTCGTTCGTTTGTCATCGAACAGATCCTCAGCCAGTGCGTTCCCAAGGGTTTCGATCATATTACTATATTATCGGAACTCGATAATTTGTCAATTGGCCATGCTAATACCATAACCCGATCATTCTAAATCCGTAACTCAATGTCTATGGGAAAACCATCCCCCTACGTGTAAGAAATACAAGCCAGTGCTGACGAGCAATTTGAGACATGAGGGCAATAGAAGAGCCCAGGTGAAACCCTAGTTCCAATCCACTCTAACCGGACAAAGTGTTAGCTATGTATCAGGAACAAGGTGTAAACCATGTGACCGGAATACTTCTTTTCAATTTTGCTGAGAGGGAGGGATTACAAAGCACATCCCTGTACTTTGTCCTGCGGGCGTCTCCTGCGTCGATGTCTTCCCCGGCTGTACCCCTGGGCACCCTCTCGACCGGTCCCCGGTCTCACCTTGTCCTGCCCGGTAATCGAACCCTGGTGCTTCGCACAGGGTATTCATCTGACCGACCTCTCTATCAGATACAAAAAACCCCGCGAAAGCGGGGGTTTTTGTACCTGGCGGAGAGGGAGGGATTCGAACCCTCGAAGGGCTTTTTAAACCCTTACTCCCTTAGCAGGGGAGCGCCTTCAGCCACTCGGCCACCTCTCCTAAAACTGTATCGATCACTTCGTCGAATTGTAGTGCTTTTCGCTCCCCTGGGAGCGCGTTATTCAGGGCTTCCTGCCCTTCACCCCTTCGGGGCCGTCTGCGCTTCGCTGCGACGTTCCAATTCGCTCATTGTGCACGGATGCACCGGTGCCGTGGAGCACATGGATGTGCGGGAACGGCCCCGGCGAATTGGTCAGCCACTCGGCCACCTCTCCTAAAATTGATTTTTTAGCCCGGAAATTTTAAAGCAAAAAACCGGGATGCGGAAGCATACCGGTTCATTGATTCCGGGTAAAGATGTAATGTAAATTACTTGTTACCGTAAGTACCGTCTGCCTCTTCGCGTTCCTGCAGAATACGCTGAAAAATCTCTTCACGATGTACTTGTACTTCAGGTGGCGCATCAATTCCAATACGGATTTGATTGCCTTTAACGCCCAATACGGTGACAGTCACATTTTCACCGATTACGAGCTTCTCCCCTACTCGTCTTGTAAGTATAAGCATGAATACCTTCCCTTGGTGTAAGGCTTAACTTATAACCTTATCCCTGTTTTTATTTTAAATCTATACCCCTAAGGACATTCTTTGTCACGAAGTGTTATCACATTGATCAGCTACCCAAGCCGACACGGAGGATAGTGCTTCGTCCACTAAATCGGGACGATTGCCTCCTGCCTGGGCAAAATCTGGGCGTCCTCCGCCCTTGCCACCAACCTGACTTGCCACAAAGTTTACCAGATTTCCAGCCTTTATCCGAGTAGTCAGTTCTTTACTCACCCCAACCGCAATTCTGACTTTGTCTCCATCCACGCTTGAAAGTACGACAATCGCATCTCCCAGCTTGTCTTTCAAGTGATCAATGCTGTCTCTCAAGCCTCCCGCATCGACGTCATCCATGCGCGCCGCCAACACCTTAATACCATCGATTTCCACGGCCTTACTGAGCAAACTATCACTGCCTGAGCTGGCCAGGCTGGATTTCATCGCAGACAGGTCTTTTTCCAGCTGGTGACTTCGGTCCAGCATTTGCTGCAAGCGTCCGGGCGCTGCCTCGGGGCTTACCTTCAGAGTATGCGCGACAGACTGGAGTTGCCGTTCCATGTTTTGAATGTACTCAACCGCTGCCTTGCCGGCCACTGCCATGACGCGGCGGACACCGGATCCGATTGCTGACTCGGATACGATCTTGAACAGGCCGATTTCTCCAACCCGGTCCACGTGTGTTCCACCACACAGCTCCGTTGAGAGTTCACCAAATTTCAAAACCCGGACCTTGTCACCATATTTCTCGCCAAACAGGGCCATCGCCCCGGTTTTCAGGGCATCATCAAAGCTCATGACTTCAGAAACCGATAGCGGATTTACCCGGATTGCATCATTGACATGACGTTCGATCTGTTGAAGCTCGTCTATAGTGAGCTGCCTGGGGTGCGAAAAATCGAAGCGTGTATAGTCCGGTGCAACTAACGAGCCCTTCTGTTCTACGTGTGTACCAAGAATGTCTCGCAATGCGCGGTGCATGAGATGCGTGGCGGAATGGTGAATCACGATCTCCTGGCGCCGTTCCTTATCAACACTGGCAGATACCCTGGTGCCTGGTTCAACAACCCCGGAACTTACACGACCGATGTGCGCGAAAAAGGTACCACCAAGCTTGACCGTATCCTCAACAGCAAACTCACCGCTTTCTGCGCGGATAACACCGGTATCACCGACCTGTCCGCCAGATTCTGCGTAAAAAGGTGTTTGATCCAGAATCAGCACACCTGCCTCACCTTCTTGGAGCTTATCTGTGAGTTGGCCTTGCACGAGAATACCGGCAATCGAAGCTTCGTCCGTCGCCAGCACGTCATAACCGATAAACTTTGTCGCGGGCAGTATTTTTACTGCATCGGCTGATATCTGGTCCTTGTGTTGAAATTGACCTGCAGTGCGGCCCCGCGCACGCTGTTTTTCCATTTCCGCATTGAAGCCTTCAAGATCCACTTCGAGTTCATTCTCCCGGGCAATATCCTGGGTTAAGTCCAGAGGGAACCCATAAGTATCGTAGAGTGTGAACGCGGTCTCGCCGTCAATTTTACCGTTGCCGACAGAAGACTTCTCCATCACGGCTTGCAACAAACCCATGCCTTTATCGAGGGTTCGAGCGAAGCGCTGCTCCTCTTCCCGCAGGGTAGTGGTGATGTGATCCTTTTGCTTGACCAATGCCGGGTAAGCTCCACCCATCTGCTCGACAAGAGCAGTGGTCATGTCAGCAAAGAATGGCTTTTTTTGGCCCAGCTTAAAGCCGTGGCGCACAGCACGCCGGATGATTCTGCGCAATACGTAACCGCGCCCCTCATTAGAAGGCAGAATGCCATCAGCGATCAGGAACGCACAGGCTCTGATGTGGTCCGCGATCACATTCAGTGAACTGCTGGAGCGATCAGATGTACCGGTTAACTTAGCCGCAGCAGTGATCAGGGCCTGGAACAGGTCGATATCATAATTGCTGTGTACTCCTTGCAAGACCGCGGCCAGGCGCTCAAGACCCATGCCAGTATCTACACAAGGTTTTGGTAGCGACTGCAAACTGCCATCGGCGGAACGGTCAAACTGCATAAAAACCAGGTTCCAGATCTCGACGTAGCGACCTCCATCTTCTTCCGGTGTTCCCGGCAAGCCGCCGTCATAGTCCGGCCCATGGTCATAAAAAATTTCTGAACAAGGACCGCAGGGGCCTGTATCACCCATGGCCCAAAAGTTATCACTTTCAAATTCAGCACCACCGGGCTTATCCCCGATTCGGATCACTCGCTCGGATGCCAGACCGATATCGTTCATCCAGATGTCGGCAGCCTCATCATCCGTGTGGTAGACCGTCACCCAAAGGCGATCCTTTTCCAGGCCGTAGCCCTGTGTCAGTAAATCCCAGGCAAATAGTATTGCGTCTTTTTTAAAGTAATCGCCAAAGCTGAAATTTCCGAGCATTTCAAAAAAGGTGTGATGCCGGGATGTATAGCCGACCTGGTCCAGGTCATTGTGCTTACCCCCTGCCCTGACACACTTTTGAGAGGACACCGCCCGTGGACAATCGCGTTTCTCAGCACCCAGGAACACATCCTTGAATTGGGCCATACCGGCATTGGTGAAAAGCAGGGTTGGGTCATCTGCAGGAACCAATGAACTGGAAGAAACCACTTCGTGTTGTCTGGCTTCAAAAAAATCCAGGAAAGCCTGGCGAGTTTCAGCTGTAGTTTTCAATATTTTTTATGCCTTAAAGCTAATGATCGCGCCCCGTGCGCGATCAACCTGCTAGTGTGCTGCAACGCACTAGTTTACCGAAACAGCGGAGATGAAGGAATCAATCAATGGAATTTAGTCCGGTAAATTTGCATCCTTTACAGGTATTGCGAGCTATGCCATCAGGCTAATGTCAGCGCTTAGTCAAAATCGACCTGCTTGCGGGAAATACCATCCAATGCGACATTGGCCTGTTCATGGGTAAAGCCCCGGTTGAGCAGACTACGATAAACCTTTGCGCGACCTGCGTAATCCAGCTCACCCTGGCATTTTTTGCTGGCCCAATGCGTTGCAGATTCAAACCAGGTTTCCGGGTCGGCGGGCAACGCTTTTTCTATCAGGTAGTCTGCAATACCTCTGCTGCGTAGTTCGCCCTTGATCTTCAACGGCCCAAATAAGCGCCGCACACGCATGCGAACATACATTTCCGTAAACCTCTGGTCTGAAACCAGGTTTTCGTCCACCAGGGCGCTGACAACTGTATCGGTCAGCATTGAATCGGCGCCGCGCTGCAAAAGTTTTTGCCTGAGCTCCTCTACGCCGTATTCGCGGCGGGTGAGATACCGCACCGCAATATCACGGATTTCTGCTTCGGTTAAGTCACGCGCAAGCTTGCCACGCATTAGCTAAAACCCCGGGTCAATCAGTGCCCATTTAGGCTTCGGTAGCATCCTCGGCGACTGCCTTTTGAGGCAACAACGTAGCACGCAATTGGCTCTCTATATCCGCCGCCATCTCAGGATGCTCTTCCAGGAATGTGCGCACGTTTTCTTTGCCCTGCCCGATACGATCTTTTCCGTAGCTATACCAGGCACCTGATTTTTCGACGAGACCATTGGCCACGCCCAGGTCAATCAATTCACCGATTTTGGAGATCCCCTTGCCATACAGTATTTCAAACTCGGCCTGTCGGAATGGCGGTGCCATCTTGTTCTTGACCACCTTCACACGCGTCTGGTTGCCAGTAACCTCATCGCCTTTCTTGATAGAACCAATGCGACGGATATCCAGGCGTACGGAGGAATAGAATTTCAGAGCGTTACCACCCGTGGTGGTTTCAGGACTGCCAAACATCACACCAATCTTCATACGAATCTGGTTAATAAAAACAACCATAGTGTTGGAGCGTTGAATATTGGCTGTTAACTTACGCAGCGCCTGTGACATTAAGCGAGCCTGCAGACCGACGTGACGGTCACCCATCTCGCCTTCGATTTCAGCCTTGGGTGTCAACGCTGCGACAGAATCCACGACAACGATATCAACAGCCCCGGAACGCACCAGCATGTCGGTAATTTCCAATGCCTGCTCACCCGTATCGGGTTGCGAGACCAGCAGGTCTTCCACGTTAACACCGAGGTTTTCTGCATACTGCGGATCAAGCGCGTGCTCTGCATCGACGAAAGCCGCCGTACCACCTATTTTTTGAGCTTCTGCAATCACCTGCAGGGTCAGCGTGGTTTTACCACTTGACTCCGGCCCATAAATTTCAATCACCCGCCCACGCGGCAAACCACCAATACCGAGCGCGACATCCAGCGCCAGGGAACCGGAAGAGATAACTTCAACATTTCGGATGGCGCTTCCGTCACCCATACGCATGATCGCGCCTTTGCCGAATTGTTTTTCAATCTGAGACAGCGCTACCGATAGCGCCTGTTTTCTGTTGTCGTCCACTTATTCCTCTCCTGTTATATTCGTATGATGCTTCGCCGCAAGCTGGCATTATGACACAGGCCTGATGGCTGCTAAAACTCGCATTCCGTCAATACTGCTATTTCCTACACATAGTGTTCAAATTCTGTCTGCACGGCATGGAAAATCGACCGGTATGCTGCAATATTTCTGTATCAATGGCCACAGTTTGCAATACCTGATTCTCAAATCACGATAATGGAATTAACTCTTTTTGATTCTCCAGGCCTCAACCGCGACCCACACCACTACGCGCCTGATTCAAGCCGCAGCACAATACCCTCAAGTGCGTGTAACACGGTTTGCTGACGTACCGCCCTGCGATCGCCATCGAATACCGCCACACCACAACTCACAGGCTGATCACCAATACACCAGCCAAAATGCACCAAACCAACGGGTTTGTCTGACCCATCACTTCCAGGACCGGCGATTCCGGTTACCGCAACCGCAACTTCAACGTTGGCACGTTGTTTTGCGGCGTTCGCCATTTGCCT
>CALJWY010000084.1 GCA_937974465.1 uncultured Lysobacterales bacterium
ACTTTGATCATCCTGTCCTGGAAACTCTAGCCGGTCCGGAACAGGTCGAAAATCGGCTTCATATCGACTCCAACCAGGTAACACCCATGTTTCCCCGCGAATTTGCCAAAGGCTATTTCGATTGGAAGGCGCGTATCAAGAAGGATCACGGTGTCACCCTCGGCGGTGATTATTCCGCTGTTTACCTGTCTGCCAGTGATAGCCCGGGCGAAGATAGTGCGTTCGGGGGTATGTATCGTTTTTATGGCTCCTGGGAAGCCACCGGTGATGGCAAGGGTAACTCGGGTGCGTTGATCTGGAAGGCCGAGCACCGTCATGCTTATGGCAGCAACCTGGCACCTGGCAGTTTTGGCTTTGAGGTCGGTTATATCGGTTTGATTGAACCACCATTTAGCGATCAGGGCACACGCCTGACCAATCTCTATTGGCGCCAACGCATGAATGGTGGAGACCTGGTTTTTGTGGGGGGGTATGTTGATGTCACCGATTACGTGGATATCTACATGCTGGCCAGTCCGTGGACCGGTTTTTTCAACTTTGCCTTTTCCACCGGTTCAGCCACCATTCCCGCGCCCAATGAAGGTCTCGGTCTGGCCCTGGGTGGTTATGTTAATGATAATTTCTACATTATCGGTGGTTTTGCAGATACCAACTCCGACCCGCATAAGCCTGCCGATGGTTTCGAGACTTTCTTTGATGACCGTGAATATTTCAAGCACCTTGAGTTTGGCTGGAATTCGTCCCGCGAAACTGCATTTATGAACAACGTGCATTTAACGCTCTGGCAGGCTGATGAAAGAGTCGCCGTTGCCACACCGGATGGCTGGGGTGCCAATGTTTCCTGGAGTCGCTCCATCAACGATCACTGGCTACCATTTGTCAGGGCGGGTTATGCCGATGATGGTGGAGCGTTACTGGAAAAATCCGTCAGTGCAGGCTTTGGTTACCAGACCGTAGCCGGTGGCAACCAGGTGGGTGTGGCGTACAACTGGGGTAAACCCATGGAGAGCACCTGGGGATCGGGCCTGGATGATCAGCAGACACTGGAAGTGTTCTATCGCATCCAGTTATTCAAGGAATTTGCCATAACTCCAGATATCCAATACATACGTAACCCGGCACTGAACCCTGAAGATGATTCTTTATGGGTCTTGGGTCTGAGGGCGCGCCTGGTTTTCTGAATCGTTTGACAACCGTTAAACACGAGATTAATTGTTATGAATAAATTCACCGTAAAATTGGTGTTGGCTTTGTTGGCGACATCAGGTCTGCCTGTTGTTGGTCTTGCAAACGACTGGGTTCCGGTTTCGGGCGCGAGCGAATTGAGGCAGTTGATCAGTGACAAGACCTTCAGCGGAACACTTAAGGAAGGTGTGGCAGCGACGGCAATCTACCATGCCGATGGCAGTGCTGAGTTGAATGCCTGGGGCGATATATTTCCCCGTCAGTGGCGTGTCGAAGGCGAGGATCAGGTGTGTATCCTTATTAAAGACGAAGAGACCTGCGCGCGAATAGAGCGCAGCACCACTGATACTGACCTGTATCGGGGGATCAGTGACACAGGTGAGGTTTCCGAATTCAGAATTGCCGATCAGGCCGTCCGGATTGAGAGTCAACCGATCAACAACGAGGGTGCATCAGGTACCCCCAGCGCGGAAGAACTGGCGGCCAAACTTTCCAACCCGACCTCGCCAGTTATGACCATTGGCAATAATTTCGACTACGTCACCTTCCAGGGTGACTTGCCGGACGCGGGTGATCAAAGTGCGTTTCGTTACGTGTTTCAGACGGTGTTCCCGTTAAAACTGTCCAATGGTGGTTCCGTGTTTTTCCGGCCGGCGATTCCGGTCATGTTCAATGAACCTGTACCGGACGGCCTGGGTGGCTTCAGTTCCGAGGGAACCGATCTTGGTGATACCGGTTTTGACTTGTCTTACGGTATCACCACCGCGAGTGGATTGTTGTGGGGTGCAGGTGTGGTTGGCACTATTCCAACAGCGACCAATGACAAGCTGGGCAAGGATCGCTGGGGTCTGGGCCCCGAACTTTTACTTGGAATGATCGGCAAGTGGGGCGTGGTTGGTGGTTTGCTGGCACACCAGTGGGATGTTGCCGGCTCCGGTAAGGGCGAAATAGATGTAAGCTCCCTGAGTTATTTTTACGCATTTCCCCTGGGTGGTGGCTGGCAGGTCGCCGCCGGACCATCAATAACGTATGACCATACCCGTCCCAGCAGTGACCGCTGGACCATTCCAGCCGGAATAGGTATCGCCAAGACCACGATGATTGGCGCCCGGCCATGGAAGTTCCAGTTGCAATACTGGAATTATGTGAAGTCTGCAGACGCTTTTGCCAGCGAACACCAGATCCGTTTGTCCATTAATCCCGTGGTCGCTGCTCCCTGGAATGATGGCAGGTAATGTAATGCAGATACTTGGTCTGCAACGCAGCTGATCGTTAAAGATGGAGAGGAACGAGAAATGATGGCTACCGCCTCGCGTCTTTTGCTTGTCATGAACTTGTTTGTGTTTGTGATTGCAGCAAGCGCACATGAAACCACAGCCTTGCCTGAGCCGTCGGTCACACGAATAGCGCTAGGTTCCTGTGCCTTTCAGTGGGAAGACCAGGCCATTTTGAACCGGGTGGTTGAGGCCAGGCCGGACATCTATCTCTCGCTGGGTGATGCGATATACGGTGACTTTGATGGCGAAAACCTGGTTCCAGTGACACCCGAGTCATTAAAATCTGAGTGGGCCAGGCTGGCAGCCATTCCGGCATTTCAAAACCTGCGAGCAAACGTCCCCATTCTGGCGACCTGGGATAACCACGACTATGGTTGTCATGATTGTGGTGCGGAGTTTTCACTGAAAAAGGAGTCAGAGCAGGTTTTTCTGGATTTCTGGCAGGTTCCGACAGAAGCCCCGGTACGGCAGTACCCTGGGGTCTACCAGTCCAAATTTCTGGACAGCCAAGGCAAACAAATCCAGATAATTTTGCTTGATACTCGTACCTTTCGCGATCGCCAGTTATTGGCGGAGCGTCCGCAAGAACAGGGGGGAAGTCTTGGAAAGTACGCTCCAAACCCGAACCCTGGGGCTCAGTTGTTAGGCAATGCGCAATGGTCCTGGCTGGAAAGAGAACTGAAATTACATGCTGATTTGCGATTTATTGCATCCAGCACACAAGTTATTGCCGATCAGAAAGGCATGGATGAGTGGGGTAACTACCCGGCAGAGCGTCAGCGCCTGATTGACCTGATCAACCAAACAACAGCTGGAAACGTGGTGTTGTTAAGTGGAAATGTGCATTACTCAGAGGTTTCGAAAATCGATGCAGTTCCTTATCCCCTGTATGACTTCACCGCCAGCGGTCTCACCCACGTCAGTGAAGAATATGCCGAAGTTCCAAATCCCTACCGGGTTTCTGATCCCTACGCCGAGTTAAATTTCGGACTGGTCGAGATAAGCTGGAGCGAAGCAGGTGAATCCCAAATCAAGTTTGAGACAATTGGGCTGGATGGAAACACAAAACTCAGTGTTTCAGTACCAGGCAAGCTTGAAGAATGATATTGACCCAGAGCTCACCAGGTACATTAGAGTTATGAGGAAACTGAGCTTATACCTGTGCCTGCTACTGCCCTTTACAATTTTTGCTAACGATCAACAGCCAGCTGAAAATGGGCCGGAAAGCATCATTGGAGGACCATCCGGAGTGACAGGTGAACAGCGTAATGTCGAAGAAATCATCAATGCGTTTCGCGTAGATAACCGCAAACTCCACCTCAAACGCTGGCATGACTGGAAGGCCTCCCTAAAAGACCGAACCGGTTTTTCATTCGGGGTAAACGCACAAATGCTGTACCTCGGTGCTGCCGACGTTTTGGCTGATGAAGATGACTCCGCCGGCGGTATTTATCGCCTGCAAGGGGAGTGGGAACTGTTTGGACGTGGTTCTGATCATACTGGCAGTATTGTGTTTCGGCTGGAAAACCGTTCAAAGATTGGTAGTGGGATACCACCGGCCTCACTTCGGGGCGAGATCGGTGCAGCAGCTACCGACCCGGGGTTTGCCTATAGCGATAATTTTGGTACTGATTTTTCGGTACTGGCATGGCAACAGTTTTTTGCCAACAAGCGTGCAGCATTTGTGGCGGGCTTGCTGGATTTTTCCGCTTACCTCGATGCATTTCACTATCAAACCATTTCGCGCGGGTTTCTAAACCGAAGCTTTATTCTTAGCCCCACAATGGCCACAACCGGCATCGGCGCAATGGGGGCGGTGGCCAAGGGTTTTGTTACCGATAACCTGTGGATAGGCGGGGGCTTTTACGATGCCAATGCGAGAAGTGGTGATCCGTCGTTCAACACCTGGGATTCAGGCGAACTGCTCAAACACATGGAGATTGGCTGGACGCCGGAAATCAATCGGCGCGGCACTGATCGTGTTCAATTGAGCTATTGGTACAAGGATCACCTGGTCCAAAAGAGCACACCCAAGGGCTCGGGTTGGTTGGTATCGTGGAGCCACAAGGTCGCTGATCGCTGGGTGCCGTTCGTACGCGGCGGTTGGTCTGATGGCGGGGGTGGGGCACTGGCAAAGCGATCTGTCAGCGCGGGGTTTTCATACCAGATGGCATTCCAGGACTGGTTGACTGTAGGCCTGGGTTGGAACAAACCCTCGGACAAAACCCACGGAAAGAAACTGGACAATGAAAAAGTTCTGGAAGCATCTTATCTCTGGCAACTTACGGCCAATACATCCCTGCTGCCGGATGTTCAATTGATCATGGACCCAGCAAAGAATCCCGAGGCCAATTCGACCTGGACTGCAGGCTTTCGCCTTAGAGTGATATTCTAAGCTATGAATCAGAACTCGAATATCCGACCTAAATGAATAAATACGAGACACCAATGAATAATGTGAAGCTGTTGACGCGAATGTCCTATCTTGCTTTTGGATTGTCGTTTCTGTTTTTATCGATAGTGTCGTTCCCCGCAAACGCCCAGACCATAGGCCCTGAGCGGGTGTTGGTTCGCAATATCGTTCTGTTCGATCCCAACGGAACCGCCGAGGACAGGGTGGTGAATATTTTGTTACGGGACAACAAACTCGATTTGGTAACCGAGGACAAGATATCGCGGGCCGAAGCCGATATGGTGGTTAATGCCAACAAGGGTATTCTTCTCGGTAAGCTCGCGATTGGCGAAAAGCCCAGCTTTCTGATTTTTAACGAAGACCCACGTGAAAACTTTGATGTCATGATGGATACCTTCACCTATTCGGTGTTTGCCGTTGACGATGGGGTAGTGGTCAAGAACCGTTTATTTGGGGTCGTTGCCGATGAACCTGAGGATGAGCCCAAAAAAGCTGGTTGGTTAGCCTATACACCACCACCGTTCATGGTACCGCTGAACTACCAGGACGGGAGTAAGTGGAACCAGTTCGAGACAAAGTACATCAACGGTATTTTTGTTTCTGCAATGGTACTCGACCGGATGAACTGGATGGACCAGGATCAGAACAGTGAAGACCAATGGGGTGATCTTGAATTCTATGATGGTGGCGAAATCAGGGGGTTGCGCTTTGGACTTGTTGGAACCCTGAATTTTGAGAAGCCCTGGATTTACACGATTTTTGCAGCTACACATGCCTATGACAAAGGGTTCGAAGTCAAGGATTCAGATGATTTGACATTTTTTGACTATCGCCTGGATATCCCGTTCTTTAATAACTCGGTAATGAGTATCGGCAAGCAAAAAGAGCCGATCTCGATGGAGCGACTAACCGGTGGAACCTTTCTATGGAACCAGGAACGGGCCGCAATTTCTGATGCCTTAATGCCGTCGCGTAATATCGGAATTGTGTGGAATGGCAGTAGCCCTGAGAGGTATTCCAGCTGGGCTTTTGGTGCATTCAATAACTGGTTGGAGGAAAAGAACAGTTTTGATGAAAGCGCCACACAGTATGTCGGTCGCCTCGCCTGGGCCCCATTGCGTTCAGCCGATGACAGCAATCTTCTGCATTTGGGTTTTGGCTACCGTTACTCAGATGTGAAAGAGGGTTTCCGGTATGCGACGGAACCGGAGTTCAACAAGGCACCGGATTTCGTGGATACCGGCTTCGATACCGATACTGGCGTTTTGCCAGCGGACAACACCGAGACATACAACTTTGAGCTTGCCTGGCGCCGCGGTCCGACGACACTTCATTCGGAATATACACGCACCGATGTTGACAATCCTGACCTGGGCAACCCTTCCTTTGATGGATACTTTGTAACTGCGTCATGGATATTAACCGGCGAGATGAGAAGGTATAACAAGAAGAGCGGGGTTTTTGGCGGCATACCCGTTGCCAAGTCGGTTTATCAAAATGGAAAAGGCGCCTGGGAGTTGTATGCACGCTACTCCGATCTTGATTTTGATGACGGGGCTGTCAATGGCGGAAAATTGCAAGTTGCCACTCTGGGGCTGAACTGGTGGCTAACACCATTCTTCATGGTGAATGCCGGTTACAAATATATTTGGAATGAATTGGATGATGTACAAGCTGAAAGTAGCGGTCTGATGACCAGGCTGGTACTGGTGCTTGAATAACCACGTAAATTAGCTAAAGTCGGTTTTTCTTCGCTCAATAGCCTCCTGGCCAGGATTGGGTCGAACGGATGCGGTAAAGCAGTTTTTCTTTATCAGGACTCAAGTAGCTCGCGCGCATGGGCACGGCTTTGGTCGGATATAGTACCGCTCATCATCCTGGCAATCTCATCAATTCGTTCGTCTTCACCCAGTAGGTGTGTGGTTACCACGGCAGCCTCTTTTTCAGACGATTTGCGCACCCTCAACTGTTGTGTGGCACATACGGCAACCTGGGCCAGGTGGGTGACGCACAGTGCTTGTCCGGATACTTTGCTCTTTGTTTTTGCAAGACGTTGTATCAACTTACCGACCGCATTGGCGGTTTCCCCACCGATGCCGGCGTCAACCTCATCAAAAATCTGCGTGACCGAATCGCTGCCCCTGGTGGTGGCGACCTTGATCGCCAGGCTGATCCTGGATAACTCGCCACCGGATGCAATCTTATTCAGTGGGCCAGGTGGCAGTCCGGGGTTTGCGCTGATTCTGATTTCTGCGCGGTCATCACCATGAGAGGAGGGCGGTGCATCAGCGTTAAAAGTCACTGCCAGGTCGAACTGACCGCCAGCCATACCCAGCTCTGCCATCAATTTGGTGACGGTCTTTGAAACCTTCGACGCATGCTGGGTTCGTTTTAGGTGCAGATCATTGGTGGCATTACGATAAACGGACATTTGCTTATCCAGGGCGGCTTGCAGTTGCTGGCGGCGTTGCTCGGAACTGCCGGCACGTTCAATGCGTAAGGCAAGGGTTTCCATGACCGCCTTCAGCCCATCCATCGGTACGTGATGTTTGCGCGCCAGGTCATTTAATTGGCTGAGGGTGGACGCAACACTTTCATATCGCGCAGGACTAATGTTGACCCGCTCACGTGCCACCTGCAGTGAGTTGAGGGCTTCCCCACAGTTGACTGCAGCCTCGTCCAGCATTTTACAGGCTTCCGCGATATCGGTATCCAGGGAGGAAAAAGTCTGCAAACGACTTAGCGCACTGTGTATATCGGCATTGATTCCACTTTGGCCGGTTGCGCTCTCGGGCTCTAACAATTCGATACTGCCGGACAAGGTTTCCAGCAAAGACTCGCCAGCTGCCAGGCGATCATGTTCTGTTTGCAACGCCATGATGGCATCCGGTTCCAGGTCATATTGTTGCAGTTCTGCCAATTGAAAATTCAAAAACTCCAGGTCACCGGCTGAAACCGAGGTTTCACGATTCAGGTTTTCCAGTTCCTCACTCAAACGACGCCACTCGGAGTGCATCTCCCGGACATTGTTCAAGGCATCAGCATAATCACCACTGTTGTCCAGTAATTTGAGCTGCTCGGATGCCCGGGTCAAACGCATATGCTCGTTCTGTCCATGGATCTCAACCAGCAGATCACCCAGGGACTGCATTTGCGCAACTGTGACCGGAGAGCCATTGATAAAGGCCCTGGAACGTCCGTTGGCATTGATGGTACGGCGCAGCATACAGTTGCCATCGAGTGACAACTCATACTCGTCCAACCAACTCCTGGCCTCCGGGTTATTGTCCACGGAAAACTCTGCAACCAGCTCGGCCCGTTCGGCACCGGGTCTTACCCAGGTGGCATCAGAACGCTCGCCGAGCAACAGGCCCAGTGCATCAACCAATATTGACTTTCCGGCACCGGTTTCGCCGGTTATCGCGGTAAACCCGTCACGGAACTCCAGGTCCAGGCTTGGCACAATCGCGAAATTGCGAATTTGGAGATGGTTGAGCATATAAGGGTTGTCTCTGTTATTTGCCGTTGCTTCTGGTCTGGCCCCGGTCCGGGGTTACTGGTTTGCCTGGAATGCCGGTTGACTGCACGGGTCGAAATTATAACGCACCGCATGGACCATGCGCCAAGTCTGTCAGCTTGTTTTTTTGTAGGTGCATGTTTGCGGCTGTCACCGCTTGAATCGCTGTTGCCAAGCCCCATATCAGGGCGTGAAGCAATAAAGGAAGCACAGAAAGGCATGGCAGGAAAGAATGCCGGCTTCCAGTCATCCAGGAGCAGAATTGTGAGCGCAGAAAATAGCGGTAAAGATAACGAGATTGAAGTGAACGAAGAAGAAACATTGACGAACCCGGGTGAGACCGTTGAAGAGCCGGCGCCTGATGATCCGGTTGAGATACTGGAAACGGCGCTGGATGCAGCCCGGTTCGAAGCCGCAGAGGCCAAGGAAGATATGTTGCGTATGCAGGCAGACATGGACAACCTGCGCAAACGCCTGGTACGTGAACATGAAAAGTCACGTCGGCGCACGCTCGAACGGTTTATGAATGACTTGCTACCGGTGCGCGACAGCATGGAAAGGGGCCTTGAAGCCGCAGAGGACTCTGCCGCAACAGTCGAAACTCTGAAAGAGGGTAAACAACTGATCATGAAAATGCTGATCAAGGCAATGGGTGATCATGGTCTGCAAACCATCGACCCTGCCGGTGCTGCATTTGATCCTGAAAAGCACGAAGCGATGGCCATGTTGCCGTCAGCGGAGCTGGACGAGAATACCGTCATGGAAGTTTTGGAAAAGGGTTACCAGTTGCATGAGAGATTACTCAGGCCGGCCAAGGTGGTCGTGTCACGGAAGCCTTGATAACCAGGTGATTGATTGTGAACGGCCAAGCGGACAAGCCGGATGTGTCGTTCGTATTGGTCTAATTTAAAAGAAAAAAACGTGAAATGTTGAAATGTGTGGGCCAGACCCCATCTTTGTGAACATCAAGTTACTAGCTTATTTTTGGAGAGTTTAAATGGGTAAAATTATTGGAATTGACCTGGGTACCACGAACAGCTGCGTTGCAGTGATGGAAGGTGGTGAGCCACGGGTTATTGAAAATGCTGAGGGCGATCGCACCACGCCTTCCATTGTTGCATTTACAAAAGACGGTGAGGTCTTGGTAGGCCAGCCAGCCAAGCGGCAGGCGGTTACCAACCCCACCAATACACTGTTCGCCATCAAGCGCCTGATCGGCCGTAAATATGACGAAGACGTGGTGCAGAAAGACATCGACCTGGTGCCCTATAAAATTATTAAGGCCGACAATGGTGATGCGTGGGTTGAAGCTGGCGGCAAAAAAATGGCTGCCCCGGAAATTTCCGCACGTGTACTGATGAAGATGAAGAAAACCGCCGAAGATTATCTCGGCGAAGAGGTGACTGACGCTGTTATTACGGTGCCGGCCTACTTTAACAATCACCAGCGCCAGGCTACTGAAGACGCCGGCAAAATTGCTGGTCTGAAAGTACGTCGTGTAATTTCCGAGCCGACAGCCGCAGCACTGGCATTTGGTATGGACAAAAAGGGTGGCGAACGCAAAATCGCGGTCTATGACCTCGGTGGCGGCACCTTTGATATTTCGATCATCGAAATTGCAGATGTAGACGGAGAGCACCAGATCGAAGTGCTTTCCACCTCGGGTGATACTTTCCTGGGTGGTGAGGATTTTGACAAGCGCGTCATTGACTACCTGGTTTCCGAGTTCAAGAAAGACCAGGGTGTTGATCTGCGTAATGATCCATTGGCGTTGCAACGCCTTAAAGAAGGCGCAGAGCGGGCCAAGATCGAGCTGTCCACTACCGAACAGACTGAAATCAACCTGCCGTATATCACTGCTGATGCAAGTGGTCCCAAGCACCTGAATATCAAGCTGACCCGCGCCAAGCTGGAGTCGCTGGTAGAAGACCTGGTCAAGAAGACTCTTGGTCCCTGCCGTACAGCGCTGGATGATGCCGGTTTGAAAGTCAGTGAGCTCGCGGACGTAATTCTCGTCGGTGGCCAGACCCGTATGCCGATGGTGCAGAAAGCCGTAACAGAATTGTTTGGCAAGACGCCCCGTAAGGACGTAAACCCTGATGAAGCAGTGGCCCTTGGTGCCGCAGTGCAGGGTGGTGTGCTGTCCGGCGACGTTAAAGATGTCTTGTTGCTCGACGTAACCCCGCTTTCCCTCGGTATTGAAACCATGGGCGGTGTTATGACCAAGCTGATCGAGAAAAATACCACGATCCCGACCAAGGCTTCGCAGATTTTCTCAACAGCCGAGGACAACCAGACCGCAGTGACTGTCCACGTACTGCAGGGTGAGCGAGAAATCGCCAGCGCCAATAAGTCACTGGCACGCTTTGACCTGGCTGGTATTGCACCTGCGATGCGCGGTATGCCTCAAATCGAAGTTACCTTCGATATCGATGCCAATGCCATCATGCACGTAAGTGCAAAGGACAACGCCACCGGTAAGGAACAGAAGATCGAAATCAAATCAGGTTCCGGTCTCTCAGAAGATGAGATCGAGAAGATGGTTGAGGATGCCGAGGCGCATGCCGAGGAGGATCGCAAGTTCCACGAGACAGTTACCGCTCGCAACAGCGCCGATGCCATGGTCCACGCCACACGGTCCAGCCTGAAGGAAATGGGCGACAAGCTTGGTGATGATGATCGCAAGAAAATTGAATCAGCCATCGAGGAAGTTGAAGAAGCCATGAAGTCAGATGACAAGGAAACCATCGATGCGGCGACCACGAAACTGACCGAAGCGGCCCAGGTTATCTATCAGCAGGCAGCTGCAGAGGCCGAAGCTCAAGCTGGCGCCGAGGATGCAGGGCCATCAGCAGAAGCTGCGACCGATGATGTGGTTGATGCTGAGTTCGAAGAAGTTGATGACAAGGATGCCAATAAGTAATCCTTTTTCATAAGCGTTAAAAAGAAGCCCGGCAACCGCCGGGCTTTTTTTTGAAACCCAAAAACGAACAACGTCCCCACCGTAAGAGCACCGTCATCCCGAGAAAGAGCCGTCATCCCCGCGCAGGCGGGGATCTTAGCCGGGTTACCGGGAAGCAAAGCGAATACCCCTTATTCACCCTCTAAGAAATAAGAGATCCCGGACAATGCTGCGCATTTCCGGGATGACAGCCGGAAAGTGGCATCACCATCCCCGCGAAATCCCCGTCGTTCCCGCGCAAGTACCGTCATCCCCGACAAAGCCCGTCATCCCCGCGCAGGCGGGGATCTCGGCCGGGTTACCGGGAAGTAAAGCGAATACCCCTTATTCACCCGGTAAGCAAAACGAGATCCCGGGCAATGCTATGCATTTCCGGGATGACGTTCCTGCGCGGGGATGACGTTCCTCGCGGGTATGACGGTGCTAACTCATGCATACAAAGTTTGAGAGCCTTGAAAAATTGCCGGATATGCTTGAATTACCTGCAACGCGGCCTCAAATCTGCTGCAGAACAGGTAACCAGAAAAGATTTTAAAGAATGGCCAAACGTGACTATTACGAAGTGCTCGGAGTTCAACGCAACGCCGACCCGGCAGAACTCAAAAAAGCCTATCGCAAGCTGGCGATGAAATTCCATCCGGACCGCAATCCGGATGACGCCGACTCGCAGGAGCATTTCAAGGAGGCTCAGGAAGCCTACGATGTGCTGAAGGACGAGAAAAAGCGTTCAGCCTATGACCAGTTTGGTCATGCAGCCACGAATCCCGGCGCCCGCGGGCCAGCCGGTTTTGACGGCGATGTCGGCGATATCTTCGGTGATATCTTCGGTGACATATTCGGCGGCAGGGGAGGCCGGGGTGGCGGCCGCCAACAACAACGCGGCTCGGATCTGCGTTTTGCCATAGACCTGGATCTGGAGGAAGCTGTCTCCGGTATCACTCGCGAAATTCGGATTCCCACTTTGGGTGAATGTAAACCTTGTCATGGCAGTGGCGCAGAGGATGGTGACAAGACCTCCTGCGCAACCTGCGGTGGTGTTGGCCAGGTCCGAATGCAGCAGGGGATTTTCTCCGTGCAACAGACATGTCCCGCCTGCAAGGGTATGGGCCAGGTGATCAAGAACCCCTGTACCTCATGTCATGGCCAGGGACGTATTCGCGAAACCAAGACCCTGTCAGTTAAAATTCCTTCCGGCGTGGATACCGGTGACCGGATCCGGCTAGCAGGCGAAGGTGAGGCCGGTATGGCTGGCGCCCAGCCTGGTGATCTCTATGTTGAGGTCAGGGTGCGAGCACATCGCCTGTTCGAGCGTGACGGTGATGACCTGTATTGCGAAGTACCCATTCACTTCACCACGGCCGCCATTGGTGGTGAGTTGGAAATACCGACGTTAAATGGCCAGGTGAAATTAAAAGTTCCGGCTGAGACCCAGACCGGCCGTATGTTCCGGCTCAAGGGTAAGGGCGTGAAGTCGGTCCGCAGTCACCGCCAGGGCGACCTGATGTGTAAAGTAGTTGTTGAGACACCCGTAAGGCTTTCCAAGGAACAAAAGGCGCTTTTGCAAAAGTTTCAGGACTCTTATGAAACCAGCAATACCGAGCACAACCCCAAGTCCAGTTCATGGCTCAGCGGCGTTCGGGAGTTTTTTGACCGGATGACTTCGTGACCCGGCTACTAATCCATGGCACCGGCCGCATGGGGCGCAGAATCCAGGCGCGGTTGCCGGCGTTCAATAATTTCACGCTCGTTGGCCTGGTTTCGAAATCAAAACCTGAAGATACAAATCTATGGTCGCCAGCATTGGCCGACATCGATCAGGATGTCGATTTGCTGATCGATTTTACCCTGCCTGATGGAACCCGAACCGTCGCACAATGGTGTGAACAAAACGGCGTCGCATTGGTGTCAGGAACGACCGGCCTGGCGGAAGAGGACAAGTTGGCCCTGAAAAAGGCTGCCCGCAAGGTGCCGGTGTTATGGGCGCCAAATTTGAGTTTTGGAGTCGCACTGCTAGACAGCCTGGTGCGCCAGGCCGCCGCAGCCCTGGGCTCTGAAGCCGACATCCATATTGCGGAAACCCACCACGTACATAAAGTTGACGCTCCTTCGGGCACTGCGCTTGCCCTTGCTGCAACTGCAATGGAAGGACGCGGAAAACGGCTTGAAGAATTGCTGGGATCGAAAGACCTGGGTGATCTGGTCGAAGCCGAAGACGGTGGTTTAACCTTTTCCAGTGTGCGGGAAGGTGAGGTGATCGGGGAACATAGCATCACCTTCAGGCTGGCCGGTGAAGAAATAGAGCTTCGGCACAAAGCCCTCGATCGGGATGTGTTTGCGATTGGGGCGCTAAAAGCCGCTGAATGGCTGGTCGGGCAAAAGCCCGGTTATTACTCTACCAGTGATTGGCTAGGGTTGAATTAGCCTTATCGCCTCGCGGCATACCGTTCTGTGACACGCACTGCCAATTTGACACACGCCGCTCCTCGGCAATTGCTCCTGCATCGCCTAAAGCGCCTACCCTTGGTGCTCTACCTCCTGCATCCCTGCAGTCGTGCGCATCCCTGCGCCCGCGGCATACCGTTCATCCTGAACATAATTTGTTAGACAGGTGGGGTGGGTTCAATTAGAATCTTAGCGCTTAGAGCAACATTTGCGGCCTCGGCTGATTCAGCGGAAGTACGTAGGAATTACTCATCAAATCTAAGCGGGAATTGCTGTTAACGGCATTCCCGTTTTGTGTATCCGGAGGCAGGAAATTGACGCAGCAGGCAGTGCTTGCACTCGAAGACGGAAGCTTGTTTCATGGCCAGGGTATTGGCGCGAATGGCAGCACAACCGGCGAGGTGGTATTCAATACTTCGATGACGGGTTACCAGGAGATTCTGACCGATCCCTCCTACGCGATGCAGATCGTCACACTGACATTCCCGCACATCGGTAACACCGGATGCAATTCCGTCGATGAAGAGTCGTCGAAGCCCAAGGCCTCCGGTCTGATCGTTCGTGACGCAGCAATGCTGCATAGCAATTGGCGTAGCGAAGAAACACTCAACGACTATTTGCGTCGCCACGGAATCGTAGCCATTGCGGGCATTGACACCCGGCGCCTGACCAGGATTCTGCGGGAGAAGGGTGCACAGGGCGGTTGCATCATGGCTGGTTACAAGGTCGATGCAGAACAGGCTTTGGCCAAGGCCAGGGCTTTCCCTGGCATGCAGGGGCAGGACCTGGCAAAAGTGGTCACAACCCCCAGGTCGTACGAATGGTCGCAGGGCAGCTACCAGCTTGACGAGACAGCCTGGGCAACCTCCACGCGCAAATATAATGTCGTTGCATACGATTTCGGTATCAAGCGTAATATCCTCAGAATGCTGGCAGACCGTGGTTGCAGGGTGACCGTGGTACCCGCTACCACGCCGGCCGGCGAGGTGATTGCCATGCAACCCGACGGTGTCTTTCTGTCCAATGGTCCCGGCGACCCTGAACCCTGTGATTATGCCATCGCCGCTATACAGGAAATATTACAAAGCAATCTGCCGGTGTTTGGAATATGCCTGGGTGTGCAGTTACTGGGCCTGGCTGCCGGCGCCTCCACCATCAAGATGAAATTCGGGCATCACGGCGCCAATCATCCTGTTCAGGACCTGGATACCAGGCAGGTTCTGATCACCAGCCAGAATCATGGTTTTGCGCTGGATGAGGAAACACTTCCGGACAATATTCGCGCTACCCACCGGTCGCTTTTCGATAACAGTCTGCAGGGTATTGAATTGGACGGCGGGCGGGCCTTTGGTTTCCAGGGGCATCCCGAAGCCAGTCCGGGCCCGCACGATGTGGCACACCTGTTTGATCGCTTTATTGGTTTAATGAACACCGCTGGGGATTGATGAGTAATGCCTAAAAGAACTGACATCAAAACAATCCTGATCATCGGTGCCGGTCCAATCGTTATTGGCCAGGCTTGTGAATTTGATTACTCCGGCGCGCAGGCCTGTAAAGCACTGCGGGAGGAAGGCTACAGGGTGGTGTTGGTGAACTCGAATCCTGCCACCATCATGACCGACCCCGAGATGGCGGATGCGATTTATATCGAGCCGGTTGAGTGGCGCACAGTTGCAAGAATCAGTGAAAAAGACCGTCCTGATGTCCTGTTACCAACCATGGGTGGCCAGACTGCATTGAACTGTGCACTGGACCTGGTGCGCAAGGGTGTGCTCTTGAAATACGGCGTGGAAATGATCGGTGCATCAAGAGAAGCCATCGACATGGCCGAAGACCGTGATCTGTTTCGCAAGGCAATGGCGGAAATTGGCTTGGAAACACCCAGGGCGGTTCTGGCTCACAGCATGGAAGAGGCGCTGCAGGCGCTGGACGAAATTGGTTTTCCAACCATTATCCGGCCCTCGTTTACGATGGGGGGTTCCGGTGGCGGCATCGCTTACAATCGCGAAGAATTTGTCGAGATAGTCAAACGCGGATTGGAGCAGTCACCGACGACCGAAGTATTGCTGGAAGTCTCGGTTCTCGGCTGGAAAGAATATGAAATGGAGGTCGTGCGCGACCATAAGGACAACTGCATCATTATCTGTTCGATTGAAAACCTGGACCCCATGGGTATCCACACAGGTGATTCAATTACAGTTGCACCGGCACTGACTCTGACGGACAAGGAATACCAGCGGTTGCGCGATGCATCGATTGCCGTATTACGCAAAATTGGCGTCGACACCGGTGGTTCCAATGTGCAGTTTGCCATTAACCCGGAAGATGGACGGGTCATCATTATCGAGATGAACCCCAGGGTTTCGCGCTCGTCCGCGCTGGCATCCAAGGCAACCGGGTTCCCGATCGCCAAGGTGGCAGCCAAGCTGGCTGTCGGTTTTACGCTGGATGAATTACGCAATGAGATCACCGGTGGCGCAACACCGGCATCGTTTGAGCCCGCAATTGATTACGTGGTAACCAAGATTCCGCGCTTTGCCTTCGAAAAATTTCCGGCCGCCGATGATCGCCTGACCACGCAGATGAAATCGGTCGGCGAGGCCATGGCCATTGGTCGCACTTTCCAGGAATCCCTGCAAAAAGCCTTGCGTAGCCTCGAAACCGGGAATGATGGGTTCTCGCCGGTGTTGCAGGGCGATGACCCGGACGAGCGTATGGCCGTCCTCAAGCGCGAATTACGCGAAGCAGGTGCCGAGCGCCTGCTATATGTCGGTGATGCCTTCAGGGAGGGTCTGAGTGCGGATGAGATCCACGCCCTGACCAAGATCGATCCGTGGTTTCTTGCCCAGATTGAAGATATTCTGACCAGCGAAGCCGAAGTGCAGCAGCAGGGCCTGGCAGCTCTGGATAAACAACGCATGTTTGGCCTGAAACAAAAGGGCTTTTCGGATTCCCGGCTGGCCAGGCTGGTGGGTTGCAGTGAGCATGAATTGCGCGCCCATCGGCATCAATTATGTGTACGCCCTGTATACAAGCGGGTTGACACCTGTGCGGCCGAATTTTCAACCACCACGGCCTATATGTATTCCACCTACGAAGAAGAGTGTGAATCTGAGCCCACCAGCAATCGCAAGATCATGGTGCTGGGTGGAGGCCCCAATCGTATAGGGCAGGGCATCGAATTTGACTATTGCTGTGTGCATGCGGCTTTGGCGCTGCGTGAAGATGGCTATGAAACGATCATGGTCAACTGCAACCCGGAAACTGTTTCCACTGACTATGACACCTCTGACCGGCTTTACTTTGAGCCACTCACCCTCGAAGACGTGCTTGAAATTGTCCATCGGGAAAACCCCGGGGGCGTGATCGTCCAGTATGGCGGGCAAACGCCGCTAAACCTGGCACGGCCACTGGAAGCGGCAGGCGTGCCGATTATCGGTACTTCGCCGGATTCAATCGATCTCGCCGAAGATCGTGAGCGGTTTCAGCAAATGTTGCAGAAGCTGGGTCTGCGGCAACCACCCAACCGCACCGCAACAAGTGTTGACCAGGCGGTCGTGCTGGCAGCAGAAATCGGTTATCCGCTGGTCGTCCGGCCTTCTTATGTGCTGGGCGGGCGCGCCATGGATGTGGTGCATGGTGAAAAAGACCTGCGCCGGTACATGCGTGATGCGGTCAAGGTCTCAAATGATTCACCCGTACTGCTGGATCGTTTCCTCGATCATGCCATCGAGGTGGATGTGGACGCGATATGTGACGGCAAGGATGTGCTGATCGGCGGGA
The DNA here is from genome assembly GCA_937974465.1 of uncultured Lysobacterales bacterium. Classification (GTDB taxonomy): domain Bacteria; phylum Pseudomonadota; class Gammaproteobacteria; order Xanthomonadales; family SZUA-36; genus SZUA-36. Next base: position 17,580 of record CALJWY010000084.1, read on the forward strand.
TCATGGAGCATATCGAACAGGCGGGTGTGCATTCAGGAGATTCTGCCTGCTCCATTCCCCCTCACAGTCTTTCGGATGAGATACAGGACCAGCTGCGTGAGCAGATGAAGATGATGGGTCTGGAGTTGGGTGTTGTTGGCCTGATGAATGCCCAGTTTGCCTTGCGTGGCGATGACATATATATATTGGAGGTCAATCCACGCGCCTCGCGCACAGTGCCGTTTGTGTCCAAGGCGACGGGGCAACCTCTGGCGTCAATAGCTGCATTATGCATGGCAGGTAAATCACTTAAAAAACAAGGAATAACAAAAGAAATCATACCTAAATTCTATTCTGTTAAAGAAGCTATTTTGCCATTCCTGAAGTTTCCGGGCGTGGACCCCATACTTGGCCCCGAGATGCGCTCAACAGGTGAAGTCATGGGTGTCGGTGAAAGTTTTGGTGAAGCCTGTGCACGAGCCATGCAGGGTGCCAAATATGGTATTCCGAGGCCCGGCCAGGCGTTCTTGAGCGTACGGGATGCTGATAAAGAAGCACTGTTACCAATTGCTGAAGACCTTGTTGAACGCAGTTATTCCCTGATAGCGACGGCCGGCACCTGCAAGTACTTGCGGGAACAGGGTTACATTTGCGAGCGCATCAATAAGGTCGATGAGGGCCGGCCGCATATAGTCGATGCGATCAAGAATGGAGAGATAGAATTCATCGTCAACACGACAGAGGGTAGCCAGGCGATTGCCGATTCGTACTCAATTCGCCGGGAAGCCCTGCAGTATAAGGTAAGCTATACAACAACCATTGCCCGTGGCTGGGCGACATTACAAGCTATCGATCATGAATTCGATCGAAGAGTTCGCAGTTTGCAGGAATTGCATGGAGCGACGACCCAGGGCGCGCCTGACATGCACAAAGAGAAGCTATGAAAAGAACACCAATTACCAAAGCCGGTGCTGAACGATTACGGGCCGAGGCGGTTCACCTTAAGCAGGTGGTGCGGCCACAGATAATTGCCGCTATTGCAGAGGCCAGGGCACACGGTGACTTGAAGGAAAACGCCGAATACCATGCCGCCAGGGAGCAACAGAGCTTTACCGAAGGCCGCATTCGTCACCTGGAGGCCGAGCTTTCCGGCGCACAGGTGATTGATATTACGAAGTTAAATCCGGCTGGCAGGGTAGTTTTTGGGGCCACTGTTACGCTTTATGATGTCGACAAGGATACGGAGATCACCTACCAGGTCGTGGGTGACCTGGAATCAGATATCAAACATGGCCGCATCGCCATCACTTCACCCATTGCCCGCGCCATGATAGGCAAGGAAGAAGGTGATGAGATTGTTGTCATTGCGCCAGCGGGCGAACTGGTCTATGAAATTATCAGCGTTGAATATGTTTAACGGGCCTCTGGTTTATTCTGAACCAAGTAGATCAGAGTCTTCCAATGCTTGCCAGTCGTAAGGTCAGGCAAAGGGAAACGGCATCTGTAACAGATCAACTGCCGCAATCCCTGCACCCGGTAATCCGCCGCATTCTATTGGCGCGAAATATCAACAGCGAAGCATCTCTCGACTTGAGGCTGGGTCGTCTGCAGCCGCCATCAAGCCTGTCAGGTATCGGTGAGGCCGCTGAAATCCTGGCGCAAGCTGTGGTCAGTAATCAGCAAATACTGATCGTTGGCGATTTTGATGCAGATGGCGCCACCGGCACGGCCGTTGCGGTTCGCGCACTCCACATGCTGGGTGCCGAACGCGTGGACTTCAGGGTTCCAAACCGTTTCGAATTTGGTTACGGCCTGACCACCGGCCTCGTGGAAACACTGGTCGATGACCCACCGGATGTGCTGGTGACAGTGGATTCAGGTATCAGCTCAAATGCCGGCGTGGAACGGGCGCGCGAATTAGGTTGCAAGGTGGTGATTACCGACCACCATCTGCCGGGCGAGCAATTGCCCCGCGCCGACGCTATCGTCAACCCCAATTGTCCTGGTGACCAGTTTCCCAGTAAAGCGCTGGCCGGCGTTGGCGTAATCTTTTACCTGATGAGCGTTTTACGACAAGCCTTGCGGGAACGTGACTGGTTTACCTTCCCGCGCAGTGAGCCCAACCTGGCGCACCTGCTGGACCTCGTGTCGCTGGGCACGGTGGCTGATCTCGTTGCCCTTGATGACAATAACCGGATCCTGGTCAGACAGGGCATGGAGCGAATCAGGCAGGGTGTTTGTGCGCCCGGTCTGCTGGCGCTTCTGCGACTGGGGAAAAGGGATTATCGCAACCTGGTGGCGGCCGATCTGGCTTTTGCCGTTGCGCCCCGGCTGAATGCGGCGGGGCGTATGGAGGATATGAGTATTGGTATACGCTGCCTGATCACGGATGACCGGGAAGAGGCGATGGCATTGGCGCAGGAACTCGACGACCTGAATCATCACCGAAAATCCCGCCAGCAGCAGATGCAGACAGAGGCACTCGAACAACTGCGGGCGCTGATGGCTGATTTCGAGGATGAAGAACTGCCCCCGGGATTGTGCTTGTTTGACGAAAGCTGGCACCAGGGAATCGTCGGCCTGGTGGCATCAAAAATCAAGGATGCCGTATATCGGCCGGTGCTCGCATTTGCCCCTGAGTCCGAGGGTTCGGATGTACTCAAGGGCTCCGCCCGATCAGTACGGGGATTGCACATACGTGATGTGCTGGCTCGTGTGGATGCAATGCATCCAGGCATGGTTATGGCCTTTGGCGGTCACGCCATGGCGGCGGGGTTGACGATCGGAAAAGATCAATTGGCAGGCTTTAAACAGGCACTTGAGGAATCGATCGAGTTTTTCCTCAATGGCGATGAGCTGAGCAATGACATATTCATTGACGGTAGCCTGGATGCGGGCGATATCAACCTGTCTTTCGCAGAGTCGTTGAGGGATCTTGGTCCCTGGGGACAGCGTTTCCCGGAACCGTTGTTTGAAGGCCGTTTTGTCGTTGAAGACAAGCGGGTGGTAGGTGCCGCGCATCTGAAAATGCAACTTCGCTCGCCCGGTGCTTACGAAAGCATCGATGCCATCGCTTTTGGACGCCTCCCCGAAGACCTGCCTGGCAGCGAGACGGTTGGGTTTATTTATAAACTGGACATCAATCACTTTCGCGGCCAGAAAACCTGCCAGCTTATGATTGAGCAAATACTTGACGAAGATTGAGCTCGCAGAAGGAGTCAGAGTAAAGTGCAGAAGTAAAGATGTTTGTCTTTCACTCAAAGTTTTTTGAGCTTACTCTGGCACTTTACTCTGACCCCTTATTTTTACTTGGTGTAAAATGCAGCGCTTTTCAAATCTAGGGTAATAGCGTGGAAACCAACCAGATTAGTAATCAAATCGAAGACCTGCAGCAGCGCTCTGACGCGCTCAGGGGGTATCTTTGACTATGCCGGCAAAAAAGACCGGCTGGAAGAAGTAAGCCGCGAACTGGAAAACCCTGACATCTGGAATGATCCCGCGCTGGCCCAGTCGCTGGGTCGTGAGAGGGCCTTGCTTGAAGGAATCGTCATCACCCTGGATCGGGTGTCGCAGGTGCTCGCTGATAATTCCGAGATGCTGGAGATGGCCATCGAAGAAGAGGATGAAG
>CALJWY010000085.1 GCA_937974465.1 uncultured Lysobacterales bacterium
GCTATTGGATGATGCCCGCCGTTATGTTTACAAGGCCCATGCTGCGGGCTCTCCGGTCAAGCTGCAAAGCTGGCCTGACATGGTGCATGTCTGGCAGATATTCGACCCGCAACTCCCTGAGGCCGGTGAAGCCTGGGAGGAGATTGGCCGCTTTATCAATACCCACAGGTAGCCAGGATCCGGGCAGGGTGAGTGATTTGAAAGTAACCCCGCCCCTGGCCATGGAATCCAAAATGGCTCAAGTGGTCCCAAGTGCTCTGACGACGCTCAGAGAGGGCTTGTTCAAAATATACAGGCTGGAAACTTGAGGCCGACTCCAAAAAAGGTGGACGACTCGCGTTATGTCTTGCTTTTACCAGAAATTCAGCGGAAAAGTTTATTCTTTATTCGACCCGCCAACCATTCAAACCGACTCATAATCAACCTGAATCTGCTTCCAGGGCTCTTTTTACTCGTGGTTTGCATTAAACCGGATAATTCTGGCACCAGGTCGACAGCTGACTCCTCGCGGAGTTGGTCGAATGCTATTGTGACACGTCGGAACTCACTCATTACGAATGCTGAATGGCTCCCCGAATTCATATAGGTGAGGATACCGTCTAACTGCTCGAATCCGTTGACCACGCCGTTTGATTCAAGACGCTGGCGTAAATCACTCATCTGCTTTGCAACCAGTTTTTTCAGATCATCCGGCAGAAATTTAATGTCGAAATAATCGGGCATGGACAGGTGCACCAGGTTGGGCATGGGACGGATAAATGAAAATCGTTCATGGGAGTATTCGATTAGATCCGCCAGACCCAAAATATTGTAAATCTGAACCGTGGCGCTTATGGCTACCAAACCCAGGTTAAGCCTTTCGTGTTCACGATCAATAATGTCCAGGTTACGTGCGATCGTCGCCCATTTTGACGGATAGCGGATATAGTCATTAAGCGCGCCGAAAGCATCGATACTGCAAAATAAATTGACCGTTTTAAATTGGGGCCACAGATCCCGGTGTTTCCGGGGGATCTTGGTAATATTGGTATTGAAGGTCAGTTCAATTTGCTTGGCGGCACCCTTTTCAACACAGATTTCCAGTGCCTGTATAACTTCCGGTGTGATCAGTGGTTCGCCACCGGCAAAATGCAGGTGTTCCAGGTCGTGTATGTTGTCGGCGAATTCGTCCCACAGCTTTTCATTTTGGAACCAGCCCATTTGTTCAAGCTGACGCACACTTTCGCCTTTAAGCCGGAGTCTGCGACGGCTGACCTGGTTCCATTCCTCAAGCAAAAGTTTGCTGGCCCGAGGGTGGCACATCCGACAGCGCAAATTACACAAATTGCCAAGCCGGTAATCACGCGAGCGGATGTTAACCGGTGCGTGTCCCTGTTCGTCAGTATTTTCCAATATCCAGGGTATATGATGTTTGAAATGCTGGTTTTCAGAAACTCTTCGACTGGTGCCACCACATTGTTCAACAGTCATGCAACGCTTACAAACAGCAGGCCATGTTCCCTGCAGCATTGATTTACGAATTTCACGCATGTGGCGTGTGTCGCCGATCTGTTTGTCAGTGAAACCATCTGTGACGTTGATCAAATTACCAGAATCACTCCGGATATGGCTTTGCTCATATTCTTCAGAATTACAACACAGTTGGATTTCACCACCCAGGTTGATGAAGCGGTGTATCCAGGGAAGCACGCAAAAGGAATGCCTGGATGCTTCGTTGAAATCGTTCGGTAAAATCATGGGCTAAGATTATCATTAAAATTTATGGGGTCAGAGTCAAGAGCCAGAGTGTGTATAGGTAATTCATGTACCTGATCAACTTCTTGTCCATTGTGCCCGAATACCAGAAATTGAAACTCGATGTTGGGGTTTGAGCGTCGAAGTTTCTTTTTTGTAACCTTGATCGCACTCATCCCTGACCAGGCTATATAACTTGAAGAAAGTACTGTACTTCGGTAGTGAAACTGCGTGTCTCAGGTATATTTTTGATGAGGATTTCCCATCTGGTCGTAAGCGGATGCTCAGAAATACGCAAACTGACGGGCTTGTTGTTGCAAACGGCCACAAATGGAACCAAAAGCGCAGCAAAACTGGCCGGATTCCGACTGCTACGCACCGTGGTCATCGCTTGCTTTTTGAACTTAGGTAACCGCTACTCAGTTTTCGGTCTGACTCTGTCCCTCGACTAAGTCAGCGACGCGTTTCCGGATATCATCGCGACTGGCCCTGAAAACATCGATGATTTCAGCCTCGGTACCCACTGCGCGCGCGGGGTCTTCCAGTGGCCAGTGTTCTTTTTCCACACCAACCGGTAACACGGGGCAATGTTCATCTGCGTGACCGCATACCGTGATCACCAGGTCTGCTGAAGCCAGCATGTCTTCCGTCAGGCGGGTAGATTCCTGGGTCGTGATGTCCACCCCTGCTTCGCGCATCACGGAAATAGCGCGCGGGTTCTGGCCATGGCGTTCAATACCGGCCGACTGGACCTCCAGGAAGTCGCCACCCAATTTGCGGGCCCAACCCTCGGCCATTTGCGAGCGACAGGAGTTGCCGGTACATAAAAATAAAATATTCATTGGTTTACTCAACTATCAAGGTTGGAAGTCCAGCCGGGTGGTTTGTGTTTGTCAGAATCGTCGGTAGGATCCTGGTGAATCATGACTTCCGCATCCGGTAGAAACGCCATGATTTCTCTCTCAACAATATCTGCAATTTCATGCGCCCGCTTCAAGGACATATTTTCGTCCAGCTCCAGGTGCATTTGCACAAACTTTATCTGACCCGACTGGCGCGTGCGTGTCTCGTGGGTACCGGTGACTTCGGGATGACGCATCGCTATGGCCTGGATCTGTTCGAGAATTTCAGCGGGTAATTCACGATCAATCAATTGCTGGAAAGCCTCATGTCCAATAACAAATGCACTGTAAAAAATATAGATAGCCACCGCGATGGCAAATACCGGATCCGCCCAGGTCCAGCCCAGCGAAGCGAGATACAGGGCCACCAGGATGCTCAGATTGGTCAAAAGGTCGGTGACATAATGGAGTGAGTCTGCCCGTATGGCAGTGGAGTTGGTTTTTTGGATCACATATCGTTGAATGGCAAGTAACACGATCGTCAGCACGATCGCGAGCACCATGACGCCCAGGCCGATGCCGACCTGTTCAATCTCACGGGCGAAACGTAAACGATCAATCGCATGAAAAATCAAAAATATCGCTGAGCCCGCAATAAATGCCGCCTGTGCCAGGCCGGCAAGCGGTTCGGCCTTGCCGTGGCCGAAACGATGCTGCTCATCAGCAGGCTGCAGGGAATAACGGATGGCAAACAGGTTGATCAGCGAAGCGATACTGTCCATCACCGAATCAACCAGTGACGCGAGCAGGCTGACGGAACCGGTCAGGTACCAGGCAATCAACTTGGCCACGATCAGGATGCCCGCGGTTATGACTGAAGCGATACTTGCCAGCCTGAGCAAGCCACCCCGGTCAAAATGCTTCCTCTTATCTTGATGCTTGTCGTTCAAAGTCTGTATTTAACCTGGCGGGCTTTACAATTTAATGACAGTGGTCGGGCGTACTGTATCGTAATTAATGTTAGTTTCAGAGGCTAGCTGTTTCTAACGGGTTCTCGTTACCGTGAACCAGCCAGTCCGGATACCAATTGTGAAACAGTGGTTTCATCCAGAACGGAGGCTTGAAGCGGCGCCACTCACCCTCCGGCTGAGCTAACCGGTCGGCCAATGCCAGCAATACACGGGGGTTGAACCCCAATCCCATATGGGCGCCACCAACATGAATATTTTCAACATCATAACGGTCGGATAGCTCCACGGTCGACTGCCACGCAACCACGCCATCGCCGCGTGTATAGAGTGCCGTCGTGGGGACAGGTGGCGCATGTGCCATGTTTTGCAGAAACGACTCCGGCATCTCGTCATAGGGAATTTCAGTGAACATGTTGAAAATCCTGTGCACATTGCTGGAGCTGGGGTGTCCGCGGAAAGGACTGCCCATTGAAATCACCTGGCGGACGATATCCGGCATTTCACGCGCAAGCTCGCGGGCATAGACACCGCCCAGGCTCCAACCGACCAGACTTATTTTTTCACCATAGCGTTCGACCAGTTCTGTGACCCGGTCGCGCATACCATAGTGCAGCTTATGGCTGTAACCCATGTTGTAGCCCAGCTTCCAGCGATGTGATCTATAGCCCAGGTCAGCCAGGTACTGGCGCAACGGGGATGTGGATTTCGAGCTGGCCAGAAATCCCGGAAATACCAGCACCGGGTGATTGTCGCCCTGCGGCAAAAATTTTTTCAACCCCAGCATCGGCACCATTGCGGCAGCGTCGTAGACAGCCCTGCCCTCCAGCATCAATAAGAGCTTTGAGGGACGATGCGAATGGTCAATCAGGTCTTTTGTTTTTGCCACGTATTCCCTGCTTATTTTTGTTTCTCAAGTGATTCTATCGCTTCTTCAAGCGCCTTGCTGGCATCGTGAAATGTCTTCAAAGGATCATCCCTGACAGGTGGTTCCGGCGCCGTCTCTGGGAACAAGCTTAGCAACTTTGCAGGCTCAGTGTCGCTGATCATAAGCTCCAGGTCCTCCAGGGCATGACTGAAACAATCGGCCATATGCTCGGGGTCGGGTACAATCTGCTGGCACGAGTTGATACCGATCGATAATCTTCCCTGATAACTGAGCACCACCAGAATCAATCCCAAACCATCCAGCACAGGAGCCATGCCGAAGGCACTATGCACCCGCGCACCGGCGGCATAAAGCGGCACCGTTGGCCCTGGAACATTGGTTATGGTGACATTGAAAAACGGCCGGTGCCGCCCACCCATTCTGGTTCTCGTGTAAACCCGCGCTGCCGCCGCGAGGGTTTCTGACGGCAGGAATTCAGTGATCCTGTTGGCCGGTAAAGCACTGGCATGTGTTTTTGACCGCCTTGTATTGGCGTGTATATGTGCCAGGCGGTTAAGCGAGCCCTCAACATCAGTTGCAAGGTTGACCAGCATGGCCGAAACCTCGTTACCGGAACCCTTTACGTCACCACGCACAGAAATGGGCGCCATGGCCACCAGTGGTTTCGATGGCAACTCATCCTTCTCGTCCAGGTAACGCCTCAGACCACCGGCACATATCGCCAGCACCACGTCGTTAACGGTGGACCCATGGGCGCTATTTTTTATCTTTCGAATGCGCTCGAAATCGAAATTTCTTCCCCAAAAGGTTCTTGCAGAGGTGATGGGTTGGTTGAATATTGTCGCCGGCGCGGACAATAGCCTGGGTGGTGGTTCAATTTCTTTAAGATTTTTGTCGAATTGAAGATTGATCGTATCCAGCGCCGCCTTACCCACAAAACCGGCCAGGTCTACCGCCTTTTTACCGGCGTTTGACCACGAGTGTGATACCACGTCCAGGGTCGATGGCATAGCCTCTGCCTGCCAGTCGTCTTGCGTCTCAACGACGCGCATTTCTGGCGTGGGGTCCAGCAAGGCCACCATGATTTCCGCACTGGCCTTTCCATCCACGGCGGCATGGTGCACTCTCGTGACCAGGGCAAAAGAGCCTTTCGACAACTCTTGAACACCATCGAGGCCCTCTACAAAGGTGATGTCCCACAACGGTCGGCCACGATCCAGTGGTTTGCCCCAGATCTCCGCCGCTAACTGCATTAATTCGTCCATGCCGGCAGGTTTGGACAGACTCGCCTTTGGAAGATGTGCAGCCAATTCAAAATCAGGATCATTGATCCAGTATGGGAATGACAGGTCCCATGGAACCTCTACCAGCCTTTGCCTGAAAACGTTCGACAGGGCGAGGCGGCTTTTAACCAGCGCACACCACCCATCATATGAAAACCCGTCAGGGGCATCTTTCGCGTCAATGACATAAACCGCCCCGATCGACATCGGGCTATGTTCACTTTCCAGGTATACGAATGTTGCATCCAGTGCTGAAAGGATACGCATGACAATCAGCCTCTCAAGCTGCCATCGACTGACGGATCAGGTGGTAATAAAACCGGATCGATTGCAGGTACTCATCAACGGGTACCTGTTCGTCGGTACCATGCACGTATTGCAGGGTCTTGCCTGTGGCCCGAAACATCAGGAACCGGTACACGTTGGCAGACAGCGGGTAAAAATGCCTGGCATCGGTCCCGACCTGTAACAAATAGGGTGTGACCAGGATGTCATCGTCCATGCCGCGAATGGTGGATGCAATAAGCTTGAAACCCCTGGTGTCTACCGGAGATGCCGGCGATGGGTTATTGCCATATTCAATCTCGACCGCCACACGCTCATCATCGATCAGCTCCACCACCCGTTGTTTAACCGTTTCAATGGTTTCACCGGGTAATATCCTGAAATTGACCAGCGCCTTGGCGCGTTTTGGCAAAATATTCGCCTTGGGACTCGCCGACGCCATGGTCGCAGCCGTGGTGGTCCTGAGTGCGGCAGCTGTGGCGTCCTGCGCCAGCATCATCTTTTTGACCAGTGGTGCAAACAACCACTGGTTGCCCATGATGAAACGCGTCATAAACGAGGTGTAATCACCAATGTATTCAAAATACTGGTTGATATGGGTAAGCGTAGCTGGAAATGGGTTGTCTTCAAGCTTGACGATCGCCCTGCTCAACACACCCAGACTGGTCTGCCTGGGCGGCGCCGAAGAATGCCCGCCGGGCGCATCTACGGTCAAGGTGATATTGGCGTGACCCTTCTCTGCGACACCGATAACCGCCACGGGCCGGTCAACGGCGTTGTTCAGCCCGGAAGTTACCGCGCCGCCTTCATCCAGAACGTAATCAAAACGCACGCCCCGCTCTTCAAAGTGCCTGGCAACCATTGCAGCGCCATCGGTACCACCAACCTCTTCATCGTGACCAAAGGCAAAATAAATGTCGCGCTCAGGCCTGGTGTTTTCCGACAGGAGTAATTCAAGCGCCTCCATCAGGGCTACCACGCCGATTTTCACATCGATGGCGCCCCGCCCCCAGATGACACCATCAGCCACCGTGCCGCTGAACGCGGGATAGGTCCAATCATCCAGCGTGATGTCTTCAACCGGAACCACATCCATGTGACTCATGAAAAGCACCGGCTCCAGGCCTGGCTCAACACCCTTGAGGTGATATACCAGGCTGTAGTTGTTAACCACGGTTCGCGTCGTTTGCTGGTGAATCAACGGATAGCTTTGCTGCAGAAATGCATGAAAGTCTAAAAATGCCTGAGCATCAAAATTACTGCGGTCGTCATGGGAAATGGTTGGAATCCTGAGCGCCTCGGAAAAATGCTGGACCGCAGCGGCCTCATCAACATCAATTGCCGTGATGCCCACCGCCGGGATCACTTGCAGGTCATCAAACAGACTTATGGCCCGAAAAGACGCCACGGCAAACAAAACAACGACCAGAATAGCTATGGCCAATAGTGTTTTCTTCACGATGACGGGCTCCAGATGACAGTGGAAACCCCAACCTTAACAAAGAACCGCGGATAAAGCAGAATGCTTTAGAAACTGGAACCCGGTTGTGTCAAAAACTCGATTTCTTCACTGGTAGATACCCGACCCAGAACCGCATTACGATGCGGATAGCGCCCAAACCGCTCAATAATATTCTTGTGCTTTATTTCAAACTCCAGGTTGTTTTGCAGACCTTCTTTTGCATATAAATCAACGGCAACCTCGTGTATCCGCAGGGATTCACTGTGCATATAAGGCGTGTACAGAAAACTCTTCTCGACAGTGCTCAAGGACGCATCAGCGCCACAGGCGACCGCCTCCTGCGACAGGGCAAGAGCCAGGGCATCATTGGCGAATGCGAGGGCTGAATCGCGGAACATATTTCTCGAAAACTGATCAAGGACAATGATTTCCGCCAGCCTGCCACCGGGTTCAGAACGCCAC
>CALJWY010000086.1 GCA_937974465.1 uncultured Lysobacterales bacterium
TTTCCAGGATTTCCCGGTCCCTGGCGCGGCCAACAATGGCGGGGACATGTGCATATTCATCCTCCAGCGCCATCAAGCGGACCGTACTTTCGTCGGATTCAACAACCACCGCCTTGATGCCACGCGCCAGTAGTCCCGATACCGTCATTGAACCCGTATTCCCGAAGCCGCAGACGATATAAAACGGATCTTTCAACCACCTGACCTGCCGGATAAAGCGATTTCTTTGAAATGCACCCTGGAATTGCTTGTCAAGGATCAGGCCGAGTAGCGTACCAATTGAATACAACCACGCGATGACATTTGGCAACAGCAGTACAAAAACCAATACTCTCTGTGAAGGTGTAAAGGTATAGGGGATTTCGCCAAAGCCGATTGTGGTTTGCATGATGGCGATAAAGTACGCAGCATCCATGAAACTCATGTAATACGGCTGGCCATTATCATCCATACCGGGAACCGAAGTCATCGCCACCGTTGAGAAGAAATAGACCAGTATCAGTGTGATGATGGGCGTACGCATACGCCGCATCGTCATCCAGACGAAATCATTCTGTGGTGAGTGACGTGGCAAAGGGTCGACCCCGAAATTAACCGTTAGCGACGAATGCTGATGGTTTCTGCGATCAACAGCGTAACTGAAACCAGGTTGGCCAGTAAGGCGCCACCGGACAAGGAAACGATGTGTGGGATCACTTCAGCTGTAATCGCCGAATGAGAAATATTGACCACCCAGACCCAGGTGCCTGCGGCGATAAGTAGCTGGAGATCGGCCACCAGGCTGGTGGCAAGTAAAACTGCGCCCATCTGTGAGCGGTCTCCAAACTTCATGATGGTTGCGATAATACTGACTGCCAGTGCTGCAGCAAGCTCAAGCCCTTCGTGGTGGGCCGGGTTATCAATATCGCCAATAAAGAAGCCAAAGTTCAGTGTTAGAGCCAGGACGATAAAAAAGGCAAACATGACTTTTTCGAAATTCACGGTGGCTGTTCTCCCTGTTGGTTTTGAGACTAAGAATAGTCTTAATCTGTCCCGCCTGCCAGTGGGGTGCGCAAAACATGCGCACCCCGGTATTGGCGCGGCTTATTCGATGATATTGCCATCGACATCCATAATGGATACTTCACCGAGATTCAGGCTACGAATTTTTTCTTCAATTTCCTTACGGTCACCGACAATCAACCAGGTCAGCTTTTCCGGATGCAGAACCTGTTCGGCGGCACCCTGAACGTTCTCAAGGTTGATAGCCTCGTAACGCGATTTGAGCGTGGGAACATAATCGTCATCACGGCCGAAACGCTGATTGGATAACATGGCACCCATCACGGCGTTGCCTGTCTCGAATCGGCCGGGCAAACTATTGACGTTGTTGTGCACGCTTTTTTTCAATTCAGCGCTGGTAGCGGGCTTGGTGGCAAGATATTGATCGAACTCCTTGCCAAGCTCCTGCACTGATTCCATTGTCTTGTCGGTCTGCACCGGTGCATATGCCATCCATGGGCGCTGGCCGCGTGCATCGTACATGAAGGTATAAGCACCATAGGACCATGACTTGTCCTCGCGCAGGTTCATGTTAACGCGTGCGCTGAATTGACCACCGAGAATATCGTTCATCGTGGTAATGTCCAGGTTATTACCGGCGCCGGTGGGCGGTGCTACATGACCGGCAAGTATCAGGGACTGGGGCGAATCAGGCTTGTCAATAATAAAGACCCTGCCTTGTGACGGCAGGGCAACATCAGCCATGTTCTTGCGCGGGGTAGCCATGCGGTTTTCGCGCCATTTGCCAAAGTTTTTTTCCAGCAACGGCAGAATTTCTTCCATACTGGTGGCGCCGACCACGAATAGTGTTCCATTGCTCGGCCTGATCCAGGTCTGATGGAAAGACTGCATGTCTTCACGCGTTAATGAACTCACCGACTCTTCAGTGCCCGAGCCCGTTAATGGAATGCCGTAAGCATGGTCCTTTCCGTACAACAACGGCGGTAGATTACGCAACGCCAATTGCACCGGTTGGCTCTTTTCCTGCTTGATCTGAGCCAGCAATCGTGGACGCAAGCGGTCAATTTCAGATTGCTCAAAAGACGGGTTGCGAACGATATCGGCAAACAACTCCAGTGATGGTTCCAATTTGGCCTGCAAGGCTGACAGGCTTAGTATCGACATATCCAGGTTGGAGTTAACGGCAATGTTGGCTCCAAGTCGTTCGGCTTCGAGGCTGATTTCCAGGGCGGAACGTTTGCGGGTTCCTTCGTCCATCATGGAGAGGGTGAAATTCGCTGTTCCGGGTTTGCCAAATGAGTCTGCGGCGTAGCCAGCGTCAAACTGCAATGAAATATTTACCACCGGCACCGCGTGTCTCTCTGCAAGCACAACACCCAGGCCATTGCTCAATTCGGCACGTTGTATCTCGGGGAAAGCCAACTCGGGCAGGGTGCCCACTGCGGGTAAGCCCGTGCTGCGGTCAACCTGTGCCTCTCCAGACTGGTATTCACCAAATGGCAACACATCCAGCTGGTAACGACCTTTGCCCAGCCAGGCCATTGAGGTTTCGCGAACCGTGGACGGGCTGGCATCATTCATCCAGTCCAGCCGCACGCGGAAGAATCCGGGGTCGCCAGCATAGAGTTCACCGCGAGCCAATGCAGTGGCTTTGCCGGAGAACCCTCCGATTTGTTCGAGGCCACGGATCATTGAAGCACTAGCCTGCGTTTTAACCCGTTCCAGCTCTTCCTCGGTTGGCCCCTCCTTAACAAAGCGGTCGATCTCCCGGTCAATGATACGGTTAACCTCTGCCAGCGAGGATCCATCCTTGAGTCTTGTGTCGATGGTAAAAATGCTTGCCAGTTCATGTTCTTCAACATCGACGGAGACGTTGCTCGCAAGTTGGTCTTTATAAACCAGGGCCTGGTACAGGCGGGAATTCTTACCTGAACCCAGCACGGAAGCAGCCAGTCGTAACTGGGTGTTTTCGTTGGTGGTGCGCCCCGGAACGGTCCAGAAACGATAACTGCGGGTCTGGGGAACACGGTCATACATGACTTCATGGACGTCACCGGTGCGTTCCGGCACCATCGCTTTTATACGCTTGACCGGTGGTCCGGCCTGGATATCGCCGAAATACTTTTCAGTCAGTGTACGGGCGGTTTCAGTATCGATATCGCCGGCCAGCACCAACACTGTATTGGCAGCACCATAGTAATCCTTGAACCACTGGTGCACGTCTTCAAGAGAAGCGGCATCCAGGTCTGCCATTGAGCCTATGGTGCTGTGGCGGTAAGGGTGGCCGGGAGGGAATAGACCTTCAAGTTGCCGGTATTCAACTTTGCCATAGGGTTGGCTGTCGCCCTGGCGTTTCTCGTTCTGTACCACGCCTCGTTGCTCGTCGAGTTTTTCCTGCGTGACGGCACCCAACAGATGCCCCATGCGATCAGACTCGAGCCAAAGAGCCATGTCCAGGGCGGGTGTTGGTACATTTTCGAAATAGTTGGTGCGATCAAACCAGGTGGTGCCGTTCATGGCGGTTGCACCGACCTGCTCAAAGGGCTCAAAAAACTCGGCGTCATGGTTTTCCGAGCCATTGAACATCAGGTGTTCAAACAGGTGGGCAAACCCGGTTTTCCCCTCGGGCTCATCCTTCGAGCCGACGTGGTACCAGATACTGATGGCGACAATGGGGGCTTTACGATCCTCATGGACGATGACGGTCAATCCATTGTCCAGGGTGAACTTATCAAAGGGTATGTCAATCTCTGCCATGTTGGCATTTAATGCTGTGCTGAATAACACTGATATACCAAGTAGCAAGGTGTTGGCGAACTTGAGGAACTTCATGAGGTCTCTCCGTTATTCGATTGGATTATTCTTAGGTATTAGTGGATGCGTACTCTTTAAAAATTGTGCCTATACTGTCTTTAATCCAGTGCGTTGAATAGCACCAAAAGTCATGCTTTTAACAAAATATCCAGATCTTTTTGAGGTTATTCAGGCGCGATCGCAGTAACAAGAACCAGCACGCCAAATTGAGGTGTATCAAAGTACTGCATCCGCCCGCTCTGGATTTGCCGGTTCTGCTTTAATGCGAATACAAGGTAATCAGAAACGCTGTCTGAGGCCGACTCGTTAGCAGTCGTTGATGTTTCTTCGCCCGGTAACCCCGGAGCCCGCACCGACTGGGGCCTCCTTTCTCGCAACTCCAGGTCGAGATAAAGGTGTAAAAAGCGGCTGCGCCTGAGTTGCACGCTTCCGTCAAGTTGGTAAAAGTTGTTTCGCAACCCTGCCGGCGGGTCATCACTTGCGAGGTCAGTTTCTATCAACTCGACTGGTGGTTGCACCGGGGCACCAATAATTTGATCGTCATGGACCCGAATGGGCGGGTAGTAATCGATTCGGTTTTGTTCCCATGCCGAGTAGATGAGTGGCCGGTAATTGCTGCTGGATCTCAGGCGGCGCCACGCTGCGTCCATCTCGGTGCCTTTATCCAGTAAGGGTATTAAATCATCGGGCAGATCGGGGCGCTCGACAGGAGATAGGTCAATGACCCTGTTTTCTAATGGTTCGCCCTGCGGTGACGGCTGCGGATTGTTGTCGGTTACCACTTTGAGATCCGGGTGCTGGGAGAAACTGCGGAGCTTGTCGACTTCGGAGGCTGTAGCAATAACTGACAGGTTTCTGAGCACGATAAGCTCGACGCGATAGGCCCCGGATTCGGCCAGGGTAGCGGAACTGAGCAACAATAATACGAAGGGCAGCAGACGTTTCATTTGCCCTAGTTTAGGTGGTTTGATTCAGATGACCAAGAGCCTTGGGCCTGGATGGAGAAAATTCTGTCAAATACACGGTTGAAAAATATCATATTGGAGCGGCGTCCCGGTTAAGTGTTTTCAACATCGCCGTTTCCCGCCGGGCGGCGTCAAGGCGTGAGCTTGTCGAGAATCTCGTGACTGATGAGGATTCGCTCTTCAGCATCCTCGACGTCGAACAACAAGCGTAATTTTTGTGGTCCCTGTAGTTTGTAATCAAACGGTTGTTTTTGAATCATCTCCAGCAGCGCAACGGGGTTTGCCGTGGTCGACTCTTTAAACTCAATACGGCCACCTGTTTCGCCAAAATCAATACGGCTGATACCAATGGCGCGGGCTTTTTGCCGTAATTCGGCAACCTGAAACAGGTGTTTGGTCTGCTGGGGCAACAGGCCAAAACGATCGATCATCTCGACCTGCAGGTCTCGTAATGTGGCCTGGTCGGGGGCGCTTGCAATCCGCTTATAAAGAGTCAGGCGCGTGTGGATATCGCCCAGCCAGTCTTCCGGGATCAGCGCTGACATATGCAATTCAATTTCAGTTTCCTCGTGCAAACTACCTTCGAGGTCAACCTCTTTGCCCTCTCGCAAGGCGGCAACAGCACGGCTCAGCAATTCACTGTACAGGCTGAAGCCCACGGACTGGATCTCGCCGCTCTGTTCATCACCCAGCAATTCGCCTGCCCCGCGAATCTCAAGGTCATGGGTGGCCAGGGTAAAGCCCGCCCCCAGCTCTTCCAGTGATGCAATGGCCTCCAGTCGCTTGTGTGCATCACGGGTCATGCTGCGTTTGTCCGGAACCACAAGATAGGCATAGGCACGGTGATGTGAACGACCGACGCGCCCACGGAGCTGATGCAGTTGGGCGAGGCCAAATTTGTCAGCGCGGTTGACGATAATGGTATTGGCGGTTGGCACGTCGATGCCATTTTCTATGATCGTCGTGCAGACCAGCACATTGATACGTTGCCGGTAGAAATCCAGCATGACTTTCTCGAGTTCACCCCTGGGCATCTGCCCGTGGGCGACACGAATACGGGCCGAGGGCACCAATTCACTCAATTCGCGTGCGATTTGTTCGATGTTACGCACTTCATTATGTAGAAAGAATGCCTGGCCGCCGCGTTGTATTTCGCGTTGCAGGGCCTCGCGTATCAGGGCGCTGTCCCATTGCGATACGAGTGTCTTGACGGCCATGCGGCGGGCTGGCGGCGTTGCGATGATAGACAGATCCCGTATACCTGCCATAGCCATGTTAAGTGTGCGTGGAATAGGGGTTGCGGTTAGGGTCAGCATGTCCACCTCCGCACGCAATTGTTTCAGGCGTTCCTTTTGTTGTACGCCGAAACGTTGCTCTTCATCGACTATCACGAGCCCCAGTCGCTTGAAGCGTATATTACGCTGCAACAATTTATGCGTGCCGATGACAATATCGACTTTGCCGTTTTCCAGGTCCTTGAGGGAGGCATCGAGTTGTTTGCCGGTGCGGAAGCGTGACAGCAGTTCGATGCGGACCGGCCAGTCTGCAAAACGATCGCTAAAGTTGGAAAAGTGCTGTTGGGCGAGCAGGGTGGTTGGCACCAGCAGGGCCACCTGTTTCTGCCCCTGCACGGCCACGTAGGCTGCGCGTAAGGCAACTTCGGTCTTGCCGAAGCCGACATCCCCGCATACAACGCGGTCCATGGGCTGGGTGGACACCATGTCCTCTATCACGGCTTCGATAGTGCTTTGCTGATCCTGGGTTTCTTCAAATGGAAAACCGGAGCAAAATTCTGCATACATGGACCGGTCGAGTTCGAAACCAAATCCTTGTCGGGCTTGCCTGCGGGCGTACAGATCCAGCAGCTCTGCTGCAACATCGCGTACTTTCTTCGCAGCGCGCCGGCGCACTTTGCCCCATTGTTCACCGCCTAGCTTGTGCAGGGGCGCAGTTTCGGCCGCACCACCGGTATACCGGCTAATCAGGTGCATGGAAGTGACCGGTACGTATAACTTATCCTTGCCGGCATATTCCAGCATCAGGAATTCAGCTTCGCGACCATCGATTTCGAGTGATTGCAGACCCTGGTACCTGCCGATGCCCTGGTCTTCGTGAACGACCGGATCGCCCGGTTCAAGGTCCGAGAGACTCCTGATGATGGCCTCAGGGTCACGTTCGGAAAGTTTACGCGTGGTCTTGGGCCTGGCCCGGCCGCCAAACAATTGGCTTTCGGTCAGTACGGCAATATCTTCCGCAGCAATAAAGCCCGCTTCAAGAGGAAGTACAGCAAGACCCAGTTGTGAATCGCTGGCCAGAAATTCCGACCAGCTTTCAAAGCGCTGCGGTTGCACTCCGAAGGCCCGTAGTGTCTCCGAAAGCACCTCCCGGCGGCCGGTGGTATCCGCGGCGAACATGATCCTGCCTGGAAAGCTGTCCTTGAACTGCAACAAGGCTGCGGCGGGTTCGTTACCACGATCATGGATATGCAGGTCGGGGGCAGGCAGGGTGCTGAATTCAAGGGCGTTGGCGGGAGCGTCACTCTTATCAGCCAGGCTTATTCCGTTGAACACATCCAGTTGATCCTGGGTGTCTTTGGGGCTGAAATACATTTCAGCCGGGTCAAGGATGGGTCGTTCTAAGTCGTGCCTGCGCTGTTCCCAGCGCTCCGAAGTGGATGACCAGAAGTCGATCGCGGCCTCTTCGATACCCTGTTGCCTGATCACCAGGGGGTTTGCAGGCAAGTACGCCAGCAGGCTTTCGGTGCTTTCATAAAACAATGGCAGGTATTGCTCCAGGCCCTGTGGGTGTAAACCCTGGCGCAAATCCTGGTAGATCGGCACATTGCGGGTATCGACCACAAAGCGGTAGCGAAATGCTTTACGCATGGCATCGAAAGCATCTGCATCACTGGGGTATTCACGCGCAGGCAGCATGGTGAATTCATTGAGTTCTGCGGTTGAACGCTGGGACTCCGGATCAAAGCTTCTCAGGGAGTCAATTTCCTCGTCAAAAAGGTCAATTCTCAGGGGCTGTTTTGCGCCACTGGGATACAGGTCAACCACAGAGCCGCGCACGGCGAACTGGCCAGCCTGGTAGACAGGGTCGGCGTGGCTGTACCCGGCTTTCAGCAGGCGTTGACGGAAATCATCGATGATCAGCCTCTGTCCGCATCTTAGTTGTATGTTTCTCCCCAAAGCATGGCTTCTGGGTGGCAACCTTTGCATCAGCGTGGTGATGGGAACCAGAATTAAACCCTTGGTTAAACCTGACAGTGAAGACAGGGTTGCAAGGCGCTCAGCTATGATATCCGGGTGTGGCGAAAACGGGTCGTAGGGCAGGGTCTCATGATCGGGGAAGTGCAGCACCGGCAGACTGCCGTCATTGAGCAGGCGGATATCCTGCTCCAGCATCTGCGCCTGGTGGCTGGAACGCGCCACGAACAGCACAAAGCCTTTGTGTTGCTGTGCCGCCGACAATAAGGCCAGGGCAGCACTACTGCCGTGCAGCCCCGTCCAGGCGCTTGTGCTGGCGTCGAAGCGCGCCTTTAGTGGGCTGCAAGGCCCTTCAATATTCATTGGGCGTGTTCAGGCCCGCTTGACAACTTGCCAAAGAATCTCAGAATCAACCATAAAATAATCAACCCAAGCGCTATTCCCAGCCACCAGGGCGAACCCAGCGCCGACATCAAGCTGCCAGTCAGGATGGCTATTCCACCGACCGTCATGGCATATGGCAGTTGGGTACGAACATGCTCTATATGATCGCAACCGGATGCCAGTGAAGACAGGATGGTGGTATCCGAGATCGGTGAGCAATGATCTCCCCATACCGCCCCTGCCAGGATCGACGCAATGGAGGAGTAAAGAATGTGCATGTCTTCCGGCCCGGCCTGTCCATGGGCAACCATCACCGCCCACGTCAAGGGCATTGCCAATGGGAACAGGATGCCCATCGCACCCCAACTGGAGCCGGTGGCAAAGGCGGTTGCCGCAGCCAGCAGGAATACCAGCGTCGGCAGCATGAACGCCGGCAGGGCATCGCCCAGCACACCGACCAGGAAATCTGCCGTTTTCAGTATGTCGGTAACTTCACCCAGTGACCACGCAAGGATCAGGATGATCATGGCCATCAACATGGCCCGCACGCCATGGAACCAGGCATTGACGACCTCTTCCAGGTTCATGATTCTCTGGCCGAGTGATAAAACCGCGGCAGATAACATTGATACCAGCGAGGCCCACATTAGAGCCACATAGGAGTTTGCATTGCCAATGATGTCCTGCAATGTCGGGTCTGCAATGTCGGTCAGGGCCTGTCGCCCGGTGACATAGAGACCAACCAGTACGCCTGCCACCATGATTGCGACCGGGATGTAGGCATTAAAAGCCCGTTGTGGCTTGCCCTCGATTGGTTCAATGCTCTCGGTTTCCTCGTTTTTGGTTCCCACCGTGGTCGCATGTCCTGAACCGTGCTTGTATGCCAGTCGTTCTGCCTCGAGCATAGGGCCGTAATCACGGCCGCTAATTGACACCATGTAGACGAATGCGATTGCCATAATTGGATAAAAACTGTATGGAATGGTATTCAGAAACAGCAAATAAGCCTCGACATCCAGCCCTTCCATTTTTCCGATTGAATCTCCAATCAGTCCAATTTCATAACCAATCCAGGTGGTCACCACTGCAATACAGGCCACCGGCGCAGCCGTTGAATCGACAATATAGGCCAGTTTTGCACGGGAGACCCGCATCGAGTCGGTAACCGGGCGCATGGTGTTACCCACAACCAGCGTATTGGCATAGTCGTCAAAGAATATGGCGAGACCAAGCGATGCAGTCGCAATACAGGCGTGACGGGCCGAATCGGCCCACTTGACGATGTGATTGACAATGCCCTGCATTCCGCCGTTGCGCGAAATGATGCCCACCATGCCGCCGACCATCATTGAAAACAAAACAATGGCTGTATGGTCGGGGTTTGAAAGGGCGTTGGTAACAAACACCTGGAACGTATCGAGTAGGCCCGTCCAGAGCCCGAATAGGCTGAAGCCATTGATGGCCCAGGCGCCCATCCATATACCCAGGAACAGGGCCGGCACTACCCGCTTGAAGGCGAGGGCTGTGGCTATCGTCAAAACCGGCGGAAGTATGGATATCCAGCTCCCGGCGGATTCAGGTGCAGCCTCGCTAGCCAGCGTAATCGAGCTGAACATTAATAGACAAAGTACATTAACTAATTTATATAAATATTTGGTATATAACATAAATTAGCCCTCGTAAATTGCTGAAAGTGCTTGCCTGATGCGACCACCAAAGTGATCAAAATCCTGCGCAGGCAGTACAAACATACCCAACCAGACCTTCTCGGCGGCGCGGGCTTCTTGGGTGGCCGGCTGACGCTGGTGCTCACCTGACATGGACTCAGCGAGCCGGTCGACCTGGTACTTCATACGCCGGTCGCGTTCTTCATCCGGTGAAGGTATGCCGGCAATAAATTCAAGCTGGATGCACAGGGCGCGGGCCTGTTCCTTCATTTTCTCTAACTCATCCTCCGCCAAAGCCGGGTCATTACCAGCCATTAGGTTCTCGTAAGCGGTATCCATATCCTGCTCCAGAGGATCATCTGAGGTCTCCGCCGGCCACGATTTACTGATCTTGCCCTCTGTTTTCTTGCTAATGGCGCCTGTTTTGGTGCGTCCAGTCACGGCGAGTTCGTGTAGCAGTGAAGATTTTGCCCACCTGCGTTCGCGATTCTCAGAAACCTGTTTTTGACGTGCCTGGTCAACTTTTTCTTCATATTCCCTGACCATATTTTGAAATGAATGCAATAATTTACGGTCCGGATGATCGATTTCCTTCCAGGCATCCTGTAGGCCCTGTACCTTGCCGTGCAGGGCGGATAAATCTTCTTTGGATTTCAGGATCCCTGTCAATTCGGAGCAGAGGGCCTTCTGTGAGGCCAGGCGCTCATTGTCTGCGGCACGTACACTGGCCTGTTGTTCCTTGAGTTCCTCAAACAAAGGGTCGAGGTGGCCCCGGAACTGATTCCAGAGAGCCTGTTCCTTGCTGCGCCAGAGTGCGCCGGCCGATCGCCAGCTGGATTGCAGGGCCTTGGCCTGGGCGATCGCGTCGCCGCGCTCCGGTAAATGGATCAACTGGCTGGCAGCGCGAATCAGTTTCATTTTTTCGACTTCAACAGCCTCATAATGCGCTTGCATAACACCATTGGCCTGATCCAATGCTGACTTCAGTTTGCGGGCAAATTTCTGCCGCTGCCTGGCCGGTACATTGTTCAGGTCATGGAGTTTCTTGCGGCCCCGGTTCAGACCTTTACCCAATGCTGTCCAATCGGTTGGGTCCGCCTGGGCGAGTTGCTCCAGCTCCGCACAGAATGTCGCCAGCGACTGTGCATGTTTGGATTGAATTTCACTGCGTTTTTCCAGGTAAGGCTTGGCAGTATCGAAAGCCGCATGTCCGGCAGCAGAAAACTTGCGCCACATCCAGGGGGCTGCGGCAAAGTGCTTGTCGCCGGGAATCTGTTCACTTTTCTCCAGTGTTTTCCATTCTGCCTGGAGGCTCTTTATGCGGTCGAGCAGGGCATCGGGGTGCAGGTCGGCTGCCGGTAATACCTCCATTTCTGCGATCAGGCGCTTACGAATCTTGTTGTTTGACCAATGGTGCCAGTCACGAAGCTCCCGCAGGCGCGCCTGCACACCGGATAGCTTGCCATTGAGTTTTTTCCAATCGCGATTCTTACCATGTCCTTTTGAGAGTACCTGCAGTCGGGCGCGTGTCTCCAGCGCCTTGTGCAATTCGCCTTGCTCCAATTCGCTTTCCAGTGTCACCAGCAGTTCATTACCCTCGGCCAATTCCTTTTCATATTTCTGGTTTTGTTGTTCCAGTTTTTGCTGAAGGCGCTGCAGAGCTGCAACTGCTTTTTCGTGGCCAACCTGATCTTCAGGATGCGGTGGTTTGCATTGACTCCAGATTTTCTCGAGTTGGCTGCTGAACCTCTGAATGCTTGCAGCTCTTGGGTTATCCGGGTTTTCGGTTTCATACAGACAAACCTCGTTTGCCAACCGGGCCATTGCGGCGTTGGCCTCAACCGGTTCATTTTCCTTGGCTGCCGGTTTTGGTTCAATCGTGGACTCTGATTTTATCAGCGGCGCCTCTTCGGTTTTTTCAACAATGGCTGTCGGCGTGGCTGCGACGGCGGGCGCTGCAAGCCTTTCGCATACGCGCTCATAACGAGCGGACATCCCGCTGTCGACATTGGCGGATAGTTGCTGCCAGGCATCGTGAAGATGCTGGATTTCGGATTCGCTTTTTTCTTTCGTGGTGGACGCCTGTTTTTCCAGTCCTGTACAAATCTTCAGTGCTTCATTGTGCACTGCTTCTGCGTCACCGCGGGCAAGCAGTTCCTGGTGCAAACGTGCCTGCAAATCCGTGTACAGGGCCTTGTCTTTCTTGCGCAGGGCATCAATGACTCTTTTCAGTGTCGTATGTTGCGCAATACGGCTTGCAGCGTAGCTGCGGTTTCTGGCATCCCCATCCTGAATGGCACAATCACCCAATACACCCTGGCGCTCAACCCTGGCCAGGGCGGCTCGGCGCAGTTCGCTTTCCGGGGCATGGCTGGCGAGATGCTCGATCAAATCACGATCCTGGGTGGTTTCAGCTACCTGCATCCTGAACTTCAGGGGCGGGCGGGAATCATTTGAGGAAGAGGCTAGCTGTCGAATCCGCTCCTCCAACAATGTCCTGACTTCTTTATCGGACTCGCCGGTATGCAGATTCAATATGTTCTCAAGCTGGTGTAGCCGCTTGATTGCTGCACAACGCACCCGCTTGTCGGTGTCCTTTGCAGCAATTTCCAGCAGGCTGCCGATCAGCTCCGGGTGTTGCTCGCTACTGACCGATTCGAGACGTACATCAGCGTTCTTGTTTTGCCATTTCGGCTTGAAAATATGTTGCTTCCAGCTCATTGGATTCAGGCTCCCCTCGCGGCGGCCTGGTCTTTGTCTGCAGGCCCCGGTCTGGTTGGTTTCAGAAAGTGCTGTTGGATTAAATCAAGCTGCTCTTTCGCGGTTTGTACGCGCATCAGATCATACAGCACCTGCTGTGTACCCGGGCGTCCTTTGAGATACCAGCCGATGTGCTTGCGTGCGACGCGCACACCATGGGTTTCTCCGTAAAAATCATGTAGTCGGTTTAAGTGTTTGCGAATGACCGCGTGGATCTCTTCAGGTCCGGGCGGCGGTAACAATTTACCGGTTTGCAGGTAATGGGCAAATTCGCGGAAGATCCAGGGGTTGCCCTGCGCACCGCGGCCAACCATCAGTCCGTCTGCACCGGTAAACTCCAGAACCTCACGCGCCTGCTTTGCAGAGGTGACGTCTCCATTGGCAAATACGGGAATGGATAAGGCGGCGCAGATGCTGCGAATCGTTTCATATTCTGCAGAACCTCGAAAGCGGTCGGCGCGGGTTCTGCCGTGAACCGCAAGCGCAGAGACACCGCAGTTTTGTGCAATTTTGGCGACTTGCAGCCCGTTTCGGTTAGCCTGGTCAGGGCCGGTTCGGATTTTGAGAGTGACCGGAACATCAACGGCGGATACCACGGTTTTGAGAATGTCTTCCACCAGTGTGATGTCAGATAACAGTGCTGATCCGCCTAGCTTGCCGCAGACCTTTTTGGCCGGACAACCCATGTTGATATCGATAATCTGGGCACCGAGTTCAACATTGTAAACGGCTGCCTCGGCCAGTATTTGCGGGTCACCGCCGACAATCTGAACCGCCAGTGGAGCAGGTTCTCCTTCGAAGTTACTTCGCCATGTGGTCTTTCTCGTACCTCTTAATCGCGGGTTTGAGGTCACCATTTCGGTAACCACGTAGCCCGCTCCCAGTTCGCGGCATAACTGCCGGAATGGCCGATCTGTCACCCCGGCCATCGGCGCCAGCGCGATCGGATTGGGTAAGCTGTAAGGACCGATTTTCATTACGGTAATTTGTTGTTCTTCTCAAGCGGGCTTCGAAGGAGCTTCCAATCCAAACTAGCGGAGTGGGTTACGGTTCAAAATGTTCATATTCAAGGCGTAAATCGTAGCTGTCAGCTGGCTATTTACAGGAATCGCCATACAGAGGCCGGACATTTCAAATGTAAGACACAGGCTCATGAATAGAACAAAGGCTCCTTAACTCAATGCATCAAAAATTTGGAATCCCGCCACCCAGGTACCGATGGCGGATCCCATGTTTGACAGAAAGAATACCAGCAATATGCGGGTCGCAGGGTTTTTGAACCAACCCTTCAACGTGGTTGCGTCATCACGCAGCCTTTCAAGATCGGATACCAGGGGTTTACGAAGCCATGATTCCACCGCACCGGTCACCATGCCCGCAGCAATCGCAGGGTTCAATGAAGTGAGTGGCGCTGCAAGCATGGCACTCAAGACGGTTAAGGGGTGACCACGTGCGATAAGAGCGCCCAGTGCCGCCAGTCCGCCATTGATGAGCACCCACAACGTAACCAGTCGCCAGCCTAACTCGGGGCTTCTTGAAAATCCGATCAGAAACCCGGTCAGCACCAGCGCGGCAATCAGCCAAGGAACAAACTTCAGCCAACGATTGGGTGGTGGCAGGACCGACAGGCTTTCGACCTCAGTCTTGGGGTCTTCCTGGTCTGTTTCCAGGTATTTAGCCAGGCCATCAAGGTGACCCGCTCCGATGACCACGAGGATACGCTTGCCCACGTTGTCCAGGTTTTCCTGGCGTAAGCGCGCAGCCATGTAACGGTCACGCTCGCCAATCAGTGCTTCATATAGCTCGGGGGACTGCTCGGCGAACTCTGTAAATGTCGACTCGAGGATATCACCCTCCTTGAGTTTCTCAATCTGTTCTTCGTCAATTTCCTCGGAACTCACGGTGCTCATAACGAGGCCCGCCGACAGCATGATGCGCTTGTACCAGGGAACGGCCCTGTAACTGCGCTTGAGGGTGGTGGCGAGATCACGGTCAATGAGTTGCAGGGGCAGGTCGTGCTCGGTGGCAGCATCCGCTGCGGCCTTGAGTTCGGCGCCCGGTTCAATACCAAACTGTTCAGCAATCCGGCGCTGGTATGCTCCAAGGGCCAGATTGGCCATGACGAGGCCTGCTTTTTTCTCGCGAATAATGCGATACAGGTCCATTTCCTTCCATTGCTGGTTCTTGGTCAGGGCCTGGTGGCGTGCCGGGCACAGCTCGACTGCAATGGCGTCAAATTCATCCGCAGTTGCCATTTCCCTGACCGCATCAACACTGGCCCTTGAAACGTGTGCAGTGCCTAGAATGACGTACTGAACGCCATCCCGTGTGATTTCTCGCACGGGTTGTTCGTTCAATACCGGATTTGAAGTCGCCGTTTCCGGCGATGGTGGCTTGTTTGTTTCTGGCATTCAGCTTCGGGAACCCTGTTGGATTCCTGTCATTATTTAAAGGGCGCAAGGATAACGCAGTTGCGCCCCCATGCCTATTTTTCTATGACCTCACCGGGGTGCAGAACGGTAAATAAAACCAGGTCGTACTCGAAGTAGACGCTATACCTGTCGTATTTCCAGTTTGATATGGGCGGATCACCCACGGCAGCGTTCTTCTGCTTGGGGACGCCGAACCTGGATTCAACATCTGCCTTGCTTTGTCCGTTTTTGGGTAATTCCATGCGTCCGGCCTGCCGCACTTCATCGATGATCAGTACATCGGCGGTAGCCATTTGAAATGTGAAGGCCAGCATGAAAGCCAGAACAATCCTTGTCATCGTCTTTCTCCACTGTAAATCTATGTTCAGGGAATGTCAGAATACCATAAAACCGCCCTGTCTCTCAGCAGGTAAATATTGCTTGATCACGAGGGCCCGGCAGGCTAACCGTTTTGTTTCAGCAATCGCCTGTATGACTGGTATCTCCACTCAAGGATATGCCCGTCCTCAACAGCCCGTTTTATCGCACAGTCAGGTTCGGTCGCATGGACACAGTTATTAAAATGACATTGACCCAGCCAGGGTTTGAATTCCACAAAGCCCGCTGCGAGATCCTCCTTGTCCAATTTCCAGATGCCGTACTCCCAGACGCCCGGGGAGTCGATCAGGAAGCCGCCTTCGGGAATCTGGTACAGCATGGTTGTCGTCGTGG
>CALJWY010000087.1 GCA_937974465.1 uncultured Lysobacterales bacterium
GCTTCCTGGTAATCCTCGGACAGGAAATCGATACCGTCCCAGTCAGAAATGATAAATCCATCAAACTTCATTTCAGTCTTCAAGACGTCGGTCATCAGGTATTTGTGCCCATGACATTTTTCACCGTTCCAGCTATTGAAAGAGGCCATGACCGTGAGTGCGCCTTCCGCCAGGGCGGGGCGGTAAGGCTTGATGTGAATCTCTTCCAGGGCTTCCCTGCTGAGCGTGGTTTCACCCTGGTCGACACCATTGGTGGTTCCGCCATCACCAACCCAGTGTTTGACGCTGGCGACCACGCTGTCCTTGCCAAGATCACCCTGTAAACCGCGGATAATGCTCCCGGCATACGATGCGACGATGTCGGGGTCTTCGGAGAAGCTTTCATAGGTGCGACCCCAGTTGATATTGCGGGCCACTGCCAGCGCCGGTGCAAATGTCCAATCCAATCCCGCGGCCAGAACCTCCCTCGCCGTTATTTCTGCGATGCGTCTTACCAGGTCTATATCATGGGCCGCGCCCAATCCGATATTGTGTGGAAAAAGCGTGGCTCCCCTGACATTGTTGTTGCCATGAATGGCGTCCACGCCATACAGGATTGGGATGGCCAGATGATGATCGTCCTGAAAAACGGAGGCCCCCCAGTACGCATCATTCATTTGTACCCAGTCTTCGGGCAGATTGTTCCCGGGGTATGAACCGCTGCCGCTTAATACTGAGCCAAGGTGATATTGCCGGACGTCGTCGGGTGTCGCATAGCTTCGCTCCACCTGGGTCATCTGGCCGATTTTCTGGTCGAGATTCATCTTCGACATCAGGTTTTCGACCTTTTGCCGGATCAGATCATCTTGTAATGGCGAAGTCATCAATCAGTCATCCACATAAAACGGGATATTTGCATGGGCAGCATGCCCTTGCCCATCGTAGGCATAGACAAACAAGCGATAAGCGCCCGGCTTTTCAGGTGCCAGCAACTGGATTTCCGATGCCATTGATCCAGTGATCAGGTTTTCCAGGTTGGTGATGCTGTCTTCAAAATCACCACCCACCTGGTTTGCATTGCTCTCCTGCTTGACCTGCCATAAGTAGGTGAGTGAATCACCGTCGGGGTCTTGAGTTTTGAGCTCAGCAGGGTATGTTCTGGACGCTTTGAGCCGCACGCTCTTATGGCCCGGTTTTCCATTCAGGCGCATGGATTTTATCCTTGGGGCGCGATTGTCCGGCCAGTTCCCGGTCCATATGTAATGCAAAACATCGATGGTTTCGGTTTCCTCACCGGTTTCGGTAAACAGGCCATACCATGTTGGCGTTTTTTCCTGCTTTTGACCCCACAGGAAAACGTAATTTCCGATGGTCTGGTCGGCAAGGGGCGTAATAACCTTCTTGTAGCCACGCATGTAGGTATCCGCCTTGGCAGAACTATCCTGTTCCAGGGGTGCTCCCCAGCTGGTTTTAGGAACTTCCCAGTGACCGATTGCCCCCCACTCTGTGATGAAATAGGGGGCTTTTAATTTCACATCCTTGACAAACCGCGGCAAGTCATAGAGTTGGCCATAAACCTGGAAACTGATGAAATCAAGGTCCGAAGCCCTTTCGTCAACAACCTCCAGCAAATTTTCATTAAACCCGGCAAGGGCAGTGGTGGTTGGGTGGTTGGGGTCTACCTCGTGGATCATTTTTGAAATGTTGTTTACCGCGTCATACACCAAAGGATTTTTGTAATCGAAATTCAGCTCATTGCCGATGATCCAGGTCAGCAGTGCAGGGTGATCCTTGTATTTCAGAACCTCCTGTTTGATACGTTCGAATTGTTGGGCAACCGCAGCCTCGTCGTAGTAGTCAAAACCGTGCCGCTCTAAAGCGGTATACACACAAAGAGAGACAGTGATGCCCAGTTCAAACGCTTCATCCAGTAACTTTGAGGTGCCTTCAGGACCATCAACCGTGCTCCAGGTACGGATTGAATTACCACCATGGGCAGCAAATGTTTTCAGGTCGCCGTTGGCAAGCCCGGCGCCATTGACACGATAGGGTTTACCGTCACGCAGTAACTGGTATTTACCATTCTGCTTGACCACCTCCACTTTTATGGGTTGTGCCCAGCCGGAGCCGGGGGTCATGACGAGAGCAGCCAGAACCAGGCAAGCGGTAACAAAAAAATGGCTAACCGGGATTTGAAAAGGTTTCATGTTACTTACTCGTGTTACTTGCCTGGACCTGCGCTGAATCCGGTTGCTTTACCAGGATTTTTTCAAGACTCTCAAGGGATTTCCCCTTGGTTTCAGGCAGTAGTTTTGAAATGATGATGAGGCCAGCCACGGCAAATATGCCGTACAGCAAAAAGGTTCCGGAGTTACCCAGGGTTGCTAATTCCCACGGGAAGATCAGTTGCACCAGGAAGCTGACGGCTGAGTTGATAAAGCCGACAAAGGATATGGCAACGGCCCGAACACGATTTGGAAACAGCTCTGAAAACAGTACCCACATGACAGGGCCGATAGAAATTGCAAAGCTGGCGACAAATCCCAGGATGCCGGCAAGAATGAGTGTTGGGTTCATCTGGATGGATGAGCTGATCAGTACCGATTCGTTTTCCTTAAGGGCTTGCTTACCAAGCACGTCGGACAGGGCTTTCTTATAGGTCAGATCACTATCAAAAGTCTGATTTTCAAGCTGTGCCAGTTGAACCCGGTCAATGCTTTCCGGAAGCTGTTCGATGGATTCTTTGCTCAAAGTGTAGCTCGCAGAACCAAAACCATAGGCCAATAAAAACATACACACAGCGATGCCGCTGACACCAATACTCAGCAAGGTTTTCCTGCCAATTTTGTCAATTAATGCGATGGCTAACAGGGTAAAGACCAGGTTGGTTAACCCTACAAGGACGGCCTGCATGTATGAGGCATCGGTTCCAATACCGGATTGTTCAAATATCATCGGTGCGTAAAAGAACACGGAGTTGATACCGGTAATCTGTTGCAGGATTGCAACGGTTATGCCAATCAGCAGCACCAGGCGCATGGGTTTTGTGAATAACTCTGCCAGCCGGGATGGCTTCTGATCTTGCGTGTGATCAACGCTCTTGAGGATTTCATCAAGCTGGTCCGGAATGTTTTCCGGCGGGTTGAATCTGCCCATGACTTCCAGCGCTTCTTCCTGTTTATCATTCATGATCAGCCAGCGCGGGCTTTCCGGAACCAACCACAGGCTGACGAAGTAAAATACGGCTGGAAGCGCCTCCAGCCCGAGCATCCAGCGCCAGTTCCACTCATCCAGGCGCAGCGATGAGACCCAGGCTGTATCCGACTGTCCGAGCTTGATGATCAGGTAGTTGGTGAAGAAAGCCAGCGAAATGCCGACCACGATATTTAACTGGTTGATTGAAACCATCCGTCCCCGCACCCGGGGTGGAGAGATTTCTGCGATGTACATGGGTGCGACAATCAGGGCCGCGCCCACCCCGAGACCACCAATCATTCTTGCAAAAACCAGGGTCAGGAAGGTCGGTGCAAGGGCTGATAAAACAGCCGATATAAAGAATAAAACCGCAGCGTATCTCAGGATTGGTTTGCGGCCCAGTTTATCGCTAAGCGGGCCTGCGACCATCATGGCAAAGGTGGCTGCAAAGGCAAGCGACGCTACTGACCAGCCAAGCTGTATCTTGGTCAGGTCAAACTCGATCTCAATAAATTTTACTGCGCCGGAAATAACCGAGGCATCAAAGCCCATCAAAAACCCTCCAAGGGCAACAATGAAGGCGATTATCACGGTGTTTAAAGTATGGTTTTTAGCTTGGTCGGGCATTATTTTTTCCTGTTAATCGCTGAGGGTGAACTCTGTCTTAAGGTCAGCAGTCGAGTCGCTTCCAATCCAGGCATGAAACAAGCCGGGCTCGGCACTTAACTCCATGTTCCTGTTATGGAAAGCAAGTTCATCGGTGTGAATATCAAAACGGACTGTTTTACTCTGCCCGGGTTCGAGTGTGACTTTTTTATACCCCTTTAATTCCCTGGTTGGCCTGGTAACACTTGCAACCACGTCCCTGATATAGAGTTGTACCACTTCTTCGGCAGTAAATGTGCCAATATTTGTGATCTCCGCCTGGATCTGGATGGTGCTACCCATCGTGACCTGG
Organism: uncultured Lysobacterales bacterium; assembly: GCA_937974465.1. GTDB lineage: Bacteria > Pseudomonadota > Gammaproteobacteria > Xanthomonadales > SZUA-36 > SZUA-36. The sequence continues at coordinate 4,133 of CALJWY010000087.1, forward strand.
TTGGAGTTGGTGCGAATATTTTCATAGGCAAACTCGGTGTAAGACAGGCCGAATCCAAATGGGAAAAGCGGGGCGAAGCCCGCATCGAGGTGCATTGAGGACATACCGAAAGATGTCTGCGGGGCGTTGACGGCAATGTCATCAATGTGGACATAGGTATCCGGACCGGCGGGTTTGCCGGTGTTTTTCTGCGCGTAATAGATTGGAACCTGTCCAACCAATTTTGGGAAAGTGACCGGCAACTTCCCTGAGGGCACCTCTACACCGAACAACAGGTCGGCGATCGCCGGACCACCCATGGTACCCGGGTGCCAGGCATATAAAACGGCGTCAACTTGATCGATGATTGAACCGATTGTCAGCGGCCTGCCGGCCATGATGACCAATACAAGCGGTTTGCCAAGAGCAGCGATTTCATGGATCAGTTCTTGCTGGATGCCGGGCAAATCTATGTTGGCGCGACAATGCGCCTCGCCGGAAAGAATCGCCTCCTCACCCATAAACAGGATAACGATGTCAGCTGCATGTGCGATCCGCAGTGCATCGTCAAAACCATCTCTGCTTTTACTGCGGGAATAGTCAAGCGCCTTGCTGAATGTGATGCTTGTGTTTGCGCACAGCTTACGGATGGCCTGCAGCGGGGTTTGACAGTATTGCGAATCGCCATCAAATACCCAGGTACCCATTTGTTCCTGCGCATCATCCGCAAGCGGACCTATGACCGCGATGGTATTCGCTTGATCCGGGGCTAATGGCAGGAGCCGATTGTCATTCTTTAACAATACACAGCTTTGCACCGCAGCATGACGAGCAGCATCAAGGTGTTGAGCGTTCGCCACTGCAGGGAAGTCTGCGGTATCGGTATAAGCATTTTCAAACAGGCCCAGTTGAAACTTAAGGCGCAGAATATGACGGACTTTCGCGTCAATATCCGCTTCAGAAATTTTACCTTCGCGCAATAGTGTTTCGAGATGACCGGCATACGCGGAGCTGGCCATTTCCATGTCAATACCGGCGTTGAATGCTTCTGCGGCTGCCTCTTTATCACTGCTTGTCAGGCCATGAATAGAGAGCTGTGGAATCGATTCCCAATCGCTGACCAGCAGTCCGTTGAACTGCCACTCGGTTCGTAAAACCTGTGTCAGAAGAAACTCACTGGCAGTCGCAGGTATGCCATTGAGCTCGCTAAAAGAACTCATGAATGTCGCGACCCCTGCATCGGCAATTGCTTTAAACGGCGGCAGGTATACATTGCGTAGTTCGATCTCCGGAACAGACACCGTGTTGTAGTCGCGACCACTCTCCGAGGCGCCATACGCAGCAAAGTGTTTGGCACAGGCAGCGATGGCTCCGGGTTTCGCGAGATCATCACCCTGGAAACCATCCAGCATGGCCACAGCCAGGGTTTTACACAGGTATGGATCCTCTCCAAGGGTTTCGGCAATCCGGCCCCAGCGGGGGTCCCGGCTGATATCAATCATCGGGGCAAAGGTCCAGTTAATCCCGGCACCTGCAGCTTCAAGCGCGGCAATCCGGGCACCCTCGGACACTACAGAAGGGTTCCAGCTTGCGGCCTGGCCGAGGGGGATCGGGAATATCGTTTTGAAACCATGGATCACATCACGACCGGTCAACAGGGGAATACCCAGGCGACTTTCCTCTACTGCCAGCCTCTGTAAGTGGTTGATCTTGTCCACATCGACCTCGTTCACCACTGAACCCACCCGGCCGGCCTTAACGGCTTGAAGCAAATTGCCTGAGTCCCGGTTGACCTGGCACATCTGACCAATTTTTTCAGTCACGGTCATGCGCGATAAAAGTTTTTCAATGCGGGAATTCAAAGATTCGGGATCTCCAGCGTTCCATTTGCTTTGGTTCGGGATTAAACCAGTGTAGTCACGACGCTCGCACGGCGGAATATGTTTTCGTCAAGTTGGACCAGTTACGCGATAATCGGGAAAATACTGCTCAGAGACATTGTCACGGTTGGTCATCAGCAACCCATAAGGTAGGATGACCAACCAGTGAGTACCAATTTATCACATATGTTTCAGTCGGCGTTTGATGCCGTCTACAACAATCGTAAATACCAGTATTGGTTGCTTCAGGTCACAGGCTGGAGTGGGCTGTGTGCTGTGACATTTGTGAGCCTGACACTGTGGTACAGCACGGTGCAGTGGCCCTACATATCGCACACGCTACTACAGTCCCTGCTTGGGATGATGCTGTCCGAGCCATTGCATGCCACCTACCTGGTGCTTTGGAACCGGTCATTACCCTGGCGTATCGGCCTGAGTTTGATGGCAGTGACAGCGGTTTCGTTAATATGGACGGTGCTGCGTATATACACATTTACCTGGCTAACATCGGAGGAGGGTATCTGGGCTGATTTTGGGGGCTGGTATTTTTCATCCTTCCTGGTGTACCTGTGTTGGACAGCGTTGTATTACGGTAACAAGTACTATTACCAGGCGCAGGTGGAACACAGCAACAGCCTGCAAGCCTCCGCTGCCATTAAGGAAGAACAGTTAAAAAGACTGAATGCCGAGGCAGATGCCAGGCTGTCTCAATTGGGAATGTTGCGCTACCAGCTAAACCCGCATTTTCTGTTTAACACACTAAACACCATCAGTGCCCTGGTGAAATTCCGTGAAAATGACAAGGCGCATAAAATGATCACCCAGTTGGGAGACTTCCTGCGATACTCCCTGGATAACAATCCGGCTTTAAAGATTACAATGCAGCAGGAAGTAGATGCTTTAATGATGTACCTGGATATTGAACAAACCCGTTTTGGTGAACGTCTCAAGCTGAAGTTCGAGCTTGACGAGCAGTCAAAAGAAGCCATGGTTCCAAGTCTTTTATTGCAACCATTGGTTGAAAACTCGATTAAGTATGCCGTCGCGGTCAATGAACAAGGCGGTACAATTCATCTCATTTCCTCCGTCAAAGACGGTGAGCTGAGGCTTGAATTAAAAGACACAGGTCCGGGAGAGGGTGATGGCCGTTCTTCCGCCAAAACGGGAAGAAGGGTAGGTTTGCGCAATACACTACAACGATTAAAAACACTTTACGATGACGCCTATGTGTTTGATATCAAGCTCAGGCAATGTGGTGGTTTAAAGATCAACATTACAATTCCTTACGAGCCGCTATAAACGAGCCATGACCTGTCTGAAAGCCATAGTAGTGGATGATGAACCCCTGGCAAGGCGATTGATGGTTTCCTTCCTTGAAGAGATCGCGGATATTGATGTGGTGGCCGAATGCGCAAACGGTCGTGAAGCCATAGATAAAGTGTTGGAGTTGGCGCCCGATCTTATGTTTCTGGATATCATGATGCCCGGGCTGAATGGCTTTGAAGTCATCAAAAAACTTCAGCCTGAATTGTTGCCCATGGTCATTTTTTGTACTGCATTTGAGCGTTATGCACTGGATGCATTTGAGGTTCATGCGGTGGATTACATTGTCAAACCTCTGGATCAGCAACGATTACAACTTGCAGTCAAACGTGCGCAGGCCCGTTTTCAGGAAGAGATGCATTCAGGTACAAGCAAATCGGCCCTGCTTGGCGCAATTGATGACATTTCCAGCAAGGTTTCTGAGAGGGAGCCACTAGGCGAGAAGGCAGACAGCATA
>CALJWY010000088.1 GCA_937974465.1 uncultured Lysobacterales bacterium
GTTATCTTAATAATATGCGGATACGCACACCCACGGGCGGGCGCGTGCCGTTTAGCGCGGTTGCAGAAGTAGAAACCACGGAAAGTCCACTTTTCATCCAACGCTTCGATCGCGAACGGGCCGTGCTTTTGACCGCTGAAGTCGACAAGGACATTGCAGAACCTTCGAAGATTACCGCCGATATCCTGCAACAGGAATTGCCCAAGGTGCTTTCACAGTTCCCAGGCGTACGTTCGAGACTCAGCGGTTCCAGCCAGGCGCAAAGGGAAGTACAGGGTGAGCTATTGGCTGGTGCTGCCCTGTCGCTGTTCCTGATATTTGCATTAATGGCTATCCCGCTGCGCTCCTATGCACAGCCCTTGTTGATCATGTCGGTTATTCCTTTTGGCACCATCGGCGCATTGGTCGGCCACTGGATTCTCGGAATACCGGTTTCCATGTTCAGTTATTTCGGCATTATTGCGTTGTCGGGTGTCGTGGTGAATGACAGTCTGATCCTGGTGGACTATATCAACAAGGACAAGGCCAGCGGTACCCCATTGCATAAAGCGGTGATCGATGCTGCCCGCTATCGCTTCAGGCCCATCCTGCTGACGTCATTGACCACCTTTCTCGGTCTGGCGCCAATTACTATCTTTGAGACCAGCACACAGGCCCAGTTGGTGGTGCCGATGGCTGCATCACTGGCATTTGGGATACTCTTCGCGACGCTGATTACCCTGATTCTGATTCCAACGCTGTACCTGATCCTGGACGATCTTCAGTCTTGGTGGAAAGAGGCCCGGCACGAGGTTTCTCTGGAATCGACGCGCGCGTTCTCGGCGATATTTCGCAGGTAGCCGGAGGGAAATAAGGGCGGACCCCTTAATTTGCTCCAGCTGCCCCGGAGGCTAAGAAATGTCTATGGCCAAGTCGTACTGAATTACTTACCAAATACGCGTTTTAAAATATCGGTGCTCTGCTTCGCCGGGTTCTGGCGAATCGCCGCCTCTTCAATTGCGAGGTAGTGGAAGATGCCATCCATGCCTTTTTGCACGACGTACTCGCTCAAGTCGACATCGACTTTTGGCGCAAAAGGTATCGCTTCGTAACTTTCCATCGCATCGTCATACATTTTGATCGCGCCGACCTCGGCCAGGCTCTCGTCCACAACCGGGGCCATTTCGAGCGCCAATGGGGCAGACATTTTTGACTTGAAATACTGTGTTGCCGCGTCATCTGGACCCTTGTAAATATTCATGGCGTCATCCAGGGTCATGTCACTGATGGCCTGGACGAACAGTTCCTTGGCTTTTGGTGTCGCGATTTCAGCCGCCCGGTTTAAGCCTACTTCCAGATCCGTCATCATTGAATCCATACCGACCTTGCCAAGCAGACTGCTGACCTTGTCAAGTTGGCTTGGCAACGGAATATGAATAGCGGGATCGAGATTAAAACCATCGGTTGCGCCGAGGTTTGCGACCACGGTTTCGGTACCCACCCGCAGGGCTTCCTTGAGTCCGTCACTGACCTCATCACTGCCCAGAGTCTGTTTCGTAACGTCCTGATCGCCGATTTTCTCCTTGAGCTTGTCGAGCCAGCCTGCCTGCAGGACTTCGCTGCTGATACCCAGCAGGGTGAATGCCAGTAAGCAAGGATAAAAACGATTCATACGCCCGGTGCGCTTTGTTTTTGTGGAATTGAACATGGCCGGAGCCCCTTTAAATCAGATGGTTAACTTAAGTATAGGTCAGCTCATGTTGCAAACTGCACAGGGCAGGGGGAATTAACAAGCATTTACAAGGCCCGAACTTTAGTGACCGCGGTGGACTGTTCAGCGGTTCCCAATGCCAAACAGATTCCGCTATATGGGTTGTCGATCCCTCCGGAAATTCGGGTGTTTCGTTAGGGGTTGCTTTCCCTGGCCACTGGCAGCTTGTACTATCAATGACTTTTCCCACCCCCAGAAAAAGGGGGGCAGTGATGATGGGCAGTCCGCCCAGGAGACAGTTTTGTATGTTCAGTCGAAAAATACTGTTTGGCGCGATACTTGGTATGGCTTTGTCGGCAGGTTGTATGAAGGGAATTAACTACCAGGCGACACAATACCCGGCTGCTAACCTGGCCCAAGACAACTACCAACCCGGTGAGGGTTGGCGACTGGTGTGGTCGGATGAATTCGATGGCAAAACCATTGATACTGATAACTGGAACCGCCAGGTGGAGCAGGCTGGACGGTTCAACGGTGAATGGCAGCGCTATACCAACAACGACAAAAATGCTTACCTGGACGAGGGCTGCCTGGTCATCAGTGCAATCCACGAGAGCCAGGTTCACGGTATGGATCAGTACTCTTCTGCGCGCCTTAACACCGCTAATAAACAGACTTGGAAATACGGAAAAATAGCGGCACGGATACAGTTGCCGCATGGTCCGGGAATATGGCCGGCTTTCTGGATGCTCGGGGCTAACATCGATGAGGCCGGTGGTGATACGCCGTGGCCACAATCCGGTGAAATTGACATTTTGGAACTCTACGGCTCAAGAGACGATGGTGTTGTCGAGGCCAATATCCACTATGCCGGCAAGTCGGGTACTCATGCCAACATGGGTTCGGTTCCTTTCGCTCTGGATGAGGGCAGGTTTGCGGATGCTTTTCACGTATTTGAGCTGGTCTGGGATGCGGATCGAATATCCTGGTTCGTTGATGGTGTTCAATTTGCGACAACATCGATTGAAGACGAAGAATTTGCGGAGTTCAAGCATGAATTCTTCCTGCTTTTCAACATTGCCGTTGGCGGAAAATCTGCCGGGCCTCCAGCCGAAAACACGCGGTTTCCTCAACTGATGTACATCGATTGGGTACGTGTCTACCAGCAAGGTTAGTCGGGATAACCAGGTAAAAATGGAGCCAATACCGAGGTTCTGCCGGGCTGCGAATTGCACATTCATTCCTGACTAATTAGGGGTGTTCATTTTCTCGGCGTCGTTGATGGGGACCGTGCACAGCATGATCAGGCCTTGCCCTGATCCAATGCAGCCAGAAAAGCCTCCGCCTGTGCAACGATAGCCTGCTGTTCGTCGGCAGATTTGTTGTACAGGTTGCGGTAGGCAAGGCCCATCCTCGGGTTGCCTTTAAGCAGGTGCTGTTTGCAGATCAGAAAATTCCAGTACAGGTAATTGAATGGGCAGGCGCCCTCCCCAAGTTTCTTGCCGGGTTGGTACTCGCAGCCTGAGCAATAGTCAGACATGCGGTTGATGTAGGCGCCCGAGGCCGAGTAGGGCTTGGAAGCCAGTACACCGCCATCTGCAAACAGCGCCATGCCGTGTGTATTGGGCAGTTCAACCCACTCGAAAGCATCGGCATATACCATCAGGTACCAGGCTTCCACCTCGGCCGGGTCAAGGCTGGTCAGCAACGCAAAGTTGCCGGTAATCATGAGTCGTTGGATATGGTGCGCATAGGCATGGCGCCGTGTGGTTTCAATGCTTTGCCGCAGGCAGTTCATGCTGGTATCGGCGGTCCAGAAAAATGCTGGCAAAGGTCTTTCTGCCTCAAGAAAATTGCTGTTCTGATAACCGGGCATGTGTAGCCAGTAGAAGCCCCGGATATATTCTCTCCAGCCCAGTACCTGCCGCACAAAGCCCTCTACCGCAGCCAGCGGTGCGCGCTCCTCTGCATAGGCCTTCAGGGCTGCCTCACAGACCTCACGGGGGTCCAGCAGACCGATGTTCAGATACGGTGATAGCAATGCATGAAAGAGGAAGTCCTCGCCGCTTTTCATGGCATCCTGGTAATCACCAAAATTGGCCAGACAGTCAGTGATAAAGTGTTTCAGTGCGCGTAGGGCATCTTCCCGCGTAGTGGCCCATGCGAAAGACTCGAGGTCGCCGAAGTGCGCCTCAAAACGCTGTGCAACCATGTGCATCACATCCCGTGTAATGTCATCAGGATCAAACCGCAGCCGGTCCGCAAAGCGCATGTCCTTGGGTAGTGATTTACGGTTTTGCTTGTCGTAATTCCACTCACCTCCAAGCGGCTTGTCGTGGTCCATCAGCCAACCGGTCTTTTTTCGCATGCTGCGGTAAAAAAACTCCATGCGCAGGCTTTTACGACCCTGCGCCCATTCATTGAACTCCTCAAGGGAACAAAGAAACCGGTCATCATTACGAATTTCGACCATGAGGGAAAGGTTCTGCCGCCAGCTATCCATCATTTCGCGAACCCGCCATTCGCCGGGCTCTGTGACCACCAGTGTTATTGGCTGGTGTCGCTTGATGGCGCGCTTGACCTCGCCATCGAATGATCCGCTGTTGCCATCGCTGTCGAGACGCACATAGTCAACGTGATAGCCCTGCTGCACCAACCGGGCTGCAAAGTGACGCATGGCGGAGAGCACCAGTACCAGCTTCTGTTTGTGATGGCGCACATAGCTGGTTTCATCATCAACCTCGACCATCAGCACCACGTCCGACTGCTTGTCGATATCCGCTAGCGAAGAAATCGATGTGCTGAGTTGATCACCGAGTACCAAGCGAAGCGCGCTCATGGCTTGGAACTTCCGCAGATCATCATGCGCTGGATGGGATGGTTCACATGAGTCCGATGGCTATCAGGTGAAAGGCAACCACCAGCAGCGTGAGGCGTATTCTGAGGGGGCGCATCCAGGAAGCGACACCAAGTCCAGGATATGCCCAGTCCGCCACGCCCATTAGCATAAACCCTGTCATCAGGGCCCACGCCGAGGCTTCGGAGGATGGTAGTAGTAAGCAAACGACTGCCCAAAGACTGGGTATCACCGATACGATCAGGGCATGGTTTATATCGGAATCAGCAGTTGTCGCTGCCCCCCAGCGGATGCCGCCGAGGAAGGAGAGTATGACAGCACCATAGATCAGGAATGCGTCCAGTGCCATTTTTTTGAGCCCGGGTCCGGCGGACGCCATGAGAATCACTGCCATGATAAATGGCATCACGCCAGCGTAACCCAGCAAGCCGGCTTTTCCCCGTTTATTTATTCCATTCATATTGACCCAGCCAATGTAGCATTTGTTTTATCCGAATTCCCTGTACCACGTTGGTATTATTTTTCTGCCTAACCTCAAGTCTACCTCAACCATGTGGGTGGTGAACCCATGTGTTTACACCTTGACGATGTTAAGCCTCTCCCGATCGTGATTCGCTGAATCGCTGCCAAGCTATCAGTATTGAACGATGCGGTTCAAGAAATTTGATTTCCTTCATTCAAATGGTAGTATCAAAGCTTGGCAAAAATGAATAACCCCTCATCCAGAATGTAACAGGGAATTCCCTGGCAGGATTTGTGAATCGCCTGCTCGCTGGAGCGCGTCTGTCTGCACCTATCGTTCAGGGGTCAGTTGTTCGAATGCGACAGATGATAGACAGGTGCCTGTGCCTGAATCATCCTTCCGTACACCACCAGTGAACCGTCGCTGGTAAATAAAAAGGAAACCCGTACATGAGTGCACACGAACACCATACAACTGCCCCGGAAGATCGTATCTCCCTGACGCAAAAGTCGGCTTACGCGGTTGGAATGCTGGTCAACAACCTGCAGGCAGCAGCGCTACCGGCCATGGTCGTGATACTGAATCTTGGGCTGGGTATGGATGTTCTATGGGTGGGGCTTATCGGTGCTATCCCGCGTATTTTTGACGCCATCTCCGACCCGATGCTGGGATATATCTCTGATAATACCCGCACCCGTTGGGGTCGACGCAGGCCCTTCATATTTACTGGCGCCATCCTGGCCGGAATCATTTTCGCCCTGATGTGGCAACTGCCTGCGGGTTATGTGGATATCATCGCCAAGACACCCGTGGAACAGCATCAAACTTATGCCGATGGCCAAAAAGCCGCAGAGTTTAATAATGCCGGTGGCGCGATGCTGGAATATGATGCCTCTCAGCGTACGGATGCAGAGTTTGTTTTTTATGGTCCTGAACAGCTCGCGCTGGGCCAGGATACGGCTACCAATCTCGATGGCTTTCCACAGGTCGAGATCAATGTGGCGCTGCCCGAAGCACAGGGCTTCCGGGCTGTTTTCACCGAAGCCAGCTCAAGTGTTGTTACCCTGGCTGAAGATGTTACCGCCGGTGGTGGAGATGCTGAATCCTGGTACATTGATCTGCGCCAGGAAGACTCTGAGGGCGGCACCGGTAACCTGTATAAATTCCCGCTGGAGGATCTGCAGCGCAGCAGCACCGATGGCAATCAAAAGGGCAACCAGGCGCTCGACATCCAGGACATGGAGCATATTTCAATCCAGCTCAGCGGTTTGGCAGGCTCTGGAACCGCCGTGGTCCATTCGCTCAAGCTGCGCAAGAGCCATGCATTCTTTGTGCATTATTTTCGCGTCTTTCTGGCCATGTCCATTCTGTTCTTCCTGGCTTATACCGTCTTCGCTACACCGTTCGTGGCATTCGGCTATGAAATGACCGCCGATTACCATGAAAGAACCCGCTTGCATGCCTTCGCCAATACCATTGGCCAGCTCGCCTGGCTCGGCGTTCCCTGGTTTTACGCGATCATGGCCAGCAGCATGTTTCGAGATACCGTTCATGGCGCGCGAACACTGGCCATCGTGGTAGGGGTCATTGTCGCTGTTTTTGGAATCGTGCCGGCAATTTTCCTCAAAGAACGACAAACCCTGCCGCCGGTGAAAAATTCCGGTAAGGGTTTCGTCAAGAACATGGCAGAGTTTTTCAAGGGTATGGCCATTACCTTCAAGTGCACACCTTTTGTCAAACTCTCTGCTGCAACCTTCCTGGTCTTTAATGGGTTTCAGTTGGGCATGTCTTTCTCCATCTACGTGATGATTTACTACCTGTTCGGTGGTAATGATGGCGACGCTGGCCAGCTACTGGGCTGGTTTGGCATGCTGGTTTCCATCGCAACCCTGATGGTGATTCCATTGACTGGCTGGG
>CALJWY010000089.1 GCA_937974465.1 uncultured Lysobacterales bacterium
CTGACACCCCAGTCCCGCAGACGGAAATTGACCTTGCGTGTGCCGATACCTTCTGATTCCAGCCAGGTCATGGCTTTTTCCTTGGCCTCCACGACGCCAAGTCCATCGAGCCATTCACTGTTAATGGCTACACCATCTTCAACATAGGCTTCGCCATCCCAGTCACCCGGTGTTTTCACCGTGCGCACGATCGGCAGATCATGTGCCTTGGCAAAATCCCAGTCGCGCTGATCCTGGCCCGGCACCGCCATGATGGCGCCGGTGCCGTAACCCATCAATACGTAGTCGGCAATAAACAATGGCACCGGTTTGCGGGTAAACGGATTGAACAAAAATGCACCCGTGTTGACGCCGCGCTTGTCCAGGGCGCCTTCTGCGGATGTACGATCAGCTTCCGAGGTCGAACGCGCCGATTCTATAAAGGCCTCAACCTGTTCGCGTTGTGCATCCGTGGTCACTGCCTTCACCAGGGGGTGTTCCGGGGCAAGCACCGCATAGGTCATGCCAAATGACGTATCCGGGCGGGTCGTGAACACGGCCACCGCCGGCGCATCCTCCTCGATACTGCCCTGTGCGTCACACACCTGCATTTCAAATTCTGCGCCTTCCGAGCGCCCGATCCAGTTGCGCTGCATGGTTTTGACAGCATCCGGCCATTGCTCAAGCTCATCCAGGCCCTGCAACAACTCGTCGGCATAATCGGTGATACGCAAAAACCACTGTGGAATGGTACGACGCTCAACCAGCGCGCCGGAGCGCCAGCCACGGCCATCGACCACCTGCTCATTGGCAAGCACTGTCTGGTCGACCGGGTCCCAGTTCACCTCGTAGTTTTTGCGGTATGCAAGGCCCTTTTCCATCAAGCGCGTGAACATCAGCTGTTCCCAGCGGTAATATTCCGGGGTGCAGGTGGCAAATTCGCGTGACCAGTCGAAGGCAAACCCGAGCCGCTTCAACTGCTCGCGCATGATCTCAATATTGGCGTAGGTCCATTTGGCGGGCGCGGTATTGTTCTTGATGGCGGCGTTTTCTGCCGGCAAACCAAATGCATCCCAACCGATAGGCTGCAAGACGTTTTTCCCGAGCATTCGTTGATAGCGACTGATGACGTCACCGATGGTGTAATTACGCACATGCCCCATGTGAAGGGCGCCGGATGGATAAGGCAGCATGGACAGGCAATAGTATTTTTCCGCGTCAGCGTCCTCGGTAACCTCGTAAGTCTTGTTACTGTCCCAGCGCGTCTGCACACGCACTTCGATATCAAGCGGATTGTAAGGCGTTTGTTCCATGTCTTATCCGGCCCCAAGGCCTGCTAATTTAGTAATGATTGCGAAGCATAACCGACCCCATCAGGACAAAAAAGACCGTTTGCGGATTAAAGCCGTTAAAAGGACCAAAACCTCGCAAATTCCGAGATTTTCTGTCAGCGATGACCACAGCGGCCGCGGCCGCGCGACTGCTGCACATACGATCGAAAAATGGCCCGTGGGCGGGTACCTCGCTGCTTAGCGCTTACTGCGGATGTAATCCAACAATGAATTCAACCCGTAGTTTGCGGGCACGCCCTGCGATTCATCCTCGAGGGCGGGCTGGATATTCTTGGCCACGACCTTGCCAAGTTCAACACCAAACTGGTCAAAGGGATTGATATCCCAGGCGACGCTTTCAACAAACACCTTGTGTTCATACAAGGCCAGCAACTGGCCGAGGCTGAATGGTGTCAGTTGATCCAGCAGGATGACTTCTGATGGCCTTTCACCCGGCATCCGCTTGTGTATATTGGTTACTTCATCACCAAGCCCAGCGGTTCCGGTGGCCAGTGCCGTTGCCTGCGCCAGCATATTGGCCAGCAGGCCGGCGTGCGCTTCGTGATCTTCGTGATCGGGGCGGATTGCCGCAATAAAGCTCAGCGGAACGATGTCGGTACCCTGGTGAAACATCTGGAACAGGGAGTGTTGTGCATCGGTTCCCGGCTCGCCAAACAACACGGCGGATGTGGCGTAATTCACAGCTTCACCCTGGCGGTCTATGGATTTGCCATTGGACTCCATGACCAGTTGCTGCAAATAGGCGGGCAACGACCGCAGGCGGTAATCGTAGGGGATCACTGCATGGGCCGGGTAGGCACAGACATTACGGTGCCAGATCCCGGCAACAGCCATCATAACCGGCAGGTTTTCGTGCAACGCTGCCGACTGAAAATGACGGTCCATGGCAGCCGCACCCGCCAGGAAATCCGTAAAACCGCCCTCACCCATAACTGCAGCTGCTGACAGGCTGACCGCAGACCAGATGGAATAGCGGCCACCCACCCAGTCAGGCAGATACAACGTGTTTTGACTGGATACACCAAAGGCATCAACCGCCTGCTGGTTGCCACTGACAGCAAAGGTCCGCTGCAACGCAGCGTCTCTGCCAAGGGACTGTTCCATCCATTGCAATACCCGGCTCGCGTGCAGCAAGGTCTCACCGGTGGTAAAACTCTTTGTCGCTACAATGACGGCGGTTTCAGCCGGATCCAGGCTGGCGAGTAATTTGCTACGCAGGTGTGCATCGATCGACGAGAGAAAATGGACCTTTAATCCACTGTCTTTTCCCAGGGCCTCGATAAGCAGGCGCGGCCCCAATACTGAACCACCTATACCAATGTGAATGATATGTCTGACAGGCTGCGCAGGCTCTCCCGGCAGGTGGCCGGCCGCAAATGCGGATGCAAATTCGATAAGACGCTGCTTGGTTTGATTAACAACCCCGACCATGTCTGCATCGAGCCCGGCCAGGACCTCATCACAGCGCATGGCCATGTGCAACGCAGGACGGTTCTCCGTGAAATTGATTTTCTCGCCGGCAAAAAGCCGCTCCCTCGCATCCTCCACGCCCATATCTTTTAACACGCCCAGCATTAACTTCAGCGATTCTGCGCTCAATGCGGTGCGTGATAAATCCATCAATAAACCGTCGGTCTTGACACTGAAATCCTTAAACCGATCAGGGTGGCCAAGGTTTTCCGACAGGGATTTATGCTCAAATTCGGTGTTGCATTTTTGCAACATATGGGTAAATTTCTGGTTCATGGTGTGACCTGGTCCCTTTTTATGGGTTCAAAACCGGCAACTCTGATGTGTTTCAGAGCCTGATATCTGTGGATCGACTCTCCGATCGCTGGAATTAATTGGCTAACTCAAATAAAAAGCACTCTGAAAAAATTATATATAACTGATAATTAAAAACTTTATATTATTTTTGGACGAAAACATACATGCAAAAAAAATGCCCTTCTCCGGTTAGGGAGAAGGGCATATTTTGGAGTGATGTATCCGTCTTTTCGCGCCCTGCGATCCCGGCAGGTGTTGCAGCCATACCAAGATTGGTTGTAATAATACCACTAACTCAGACAATTGCAAGTCTTTCTGGACAAAAAAACAACAAATGTCTCTTTTTGCCACTGTTGTAGCAATTTTCAAAAACCCGTTATGAATTTGGAAA
>CALJWY010000090.1 GCA_937974465.1 uncultured Lysobacterales bacterium
GGTCGCGCAATTCGTCACTGAGGCCCTCGCTGAGCCAGGCGTCGGCCGGCTCCTGGCTGGCGTTGATAAACGGCAGCACGGCCAGACTGTTCGGAACAGCCGTCATGGATTTGTTTCCAGCTTGCTGCGACTGCAGGGCTGGTTGGATCAGCAGGAATAACCCCGCAGTGCCGGCGACCAGGAGTGCGGCCGCGAGCACAACGCTGGCTTTTCCACGCCGGCTTTCAATGGTGGTGCGACGGATACCATCCGGAGTGATATCGAAGATCCAGGCCAGGAACATGGCCACCGGGAAGCCGACCACGAAGGCGATGACAACCAGGGTTGGAATCCATGCAGGCATGAAAAGGCGTTCTGCGACGGTGACCAGTATCTCGGTCGCGCCCCAGGCCACCGCGATGTATACAGCAGCGGTCTGGAATACCTTGCGCTTGCGCAGCTCGATAAAGAAAGAATTATCGCCCATGCCCCGAATCATATCCGATTGAGAACCATGAGAGCTACACGGAGGTGCTCTAAGCGGGTAGGGCGGCGGTGTGACAATCGACTGCCAATTGGCTGAAAAAGGGCTCCACTGAGCTCTTTCCACGGCTCATTCTGCGGCCACGTTCAATCTGCGGCGCGGGAGCCAACAAAAAACACCTAAGGCAAACTCAATATGTCCACATCCGGCTTTATTATTGGATCGGATGCAACGACTATCGCTTAGCTTGTACTTGCCTGTTTGCTTACCTGGGAAAGGTAAAACACAGTGGTTCAAAAGGGTGAACCACTGTGTTCCTTACCTCCTTTTTTTTACCACTCTTTACTTATGTCGAGATCATCCCAGTCGTCAAACTGTGAATACAAGTCCCTCAGGTCATTTCGTCTTTCAATTTTTCGCCTGGTGCTGAATCGATGTTCGGACCCGGATGGATCTTCCCAATCAGCGCTATAAAAATCTTTTGAAAGATTTCCGATGTCATCAAAGTCATCGTCCAGCTCATCTTCAAAATCGTCAAAATATGCCGTTTCAAATTCCGGCGGCTTTTTCCTGTGTTTACGTCCCATTCGAGTTTCTCCAATATGAGGCACAGAGCACTCATGAGGGATTTAAAATCCAAATAATCTTCATGTCAAGATATTTTTTACCGACATCAATCTGTCTGGTGAATTCTGATATTAGAAAACCCTGTCCAACACATAGTCGGATTTATCTGAAAAAGATAAATATGCTCCATGTTCTCAGAGATATAACTACATATGCGCCCTGGCAAAAACTGCCAGGCAGAACTGACATTTTGCCTATTGCGATAAATATCTTGACATAAAGATAAGTTGAGAATTTAATAGATTCATGACTTGAAGTTTTTATCTCGGAAGCGGCCTTTTTGACATATAAATAGGCCAGATAAGCTTTACCAAAGGGAGGTAAACACAAATGTTAATAGGATTTGCACCAATTGGTTCAGTTGTAGATGCCTGGCAGTTTACTGAGAACGACCAGCAACCAAAAATCTTTAACAGTGAGAACTCATGTCAAGTGACGCGTGAATGTGAAATCAAGCGTTATGGTGCCTATTTCAAAGGGTGGTGCCAGGTTTTTGGCGAACATGAAAGCATCCTGGTTGGAGAGCGCGAGAAATGCTGGCTTATCGGCGAAAATAAGGTAGGGCTGATTTTGCCAAAACATCTGGTCAAACAGCTCAATGGCGAAGTGCTTTTGCATGAACAGTTACCGGTGATCACATTCACTCAACAAGGTGTTCAAATTGGTGCACTTCAGTTCCCGTTTAAAAGTGAACTCGAAAAACGCGTCTTAAGTGCAATTGCGCAACTTATCGATAGTGGTCCCGATCTCCATTTGTTCCTGACCTCTCACCTCCTGTACGGAAATGGAAGCAAAATAATCACGATCTCGAACAAGAAGCCACAATCCATCATTTACAAGCAAATTGGCAACATAAAGATACAGTTGAAGTAGCCCTTCTTTTTTCTTTATGTCAGGATACTCGGACTGAGACAAATGATGGTTATGAACTTCTCTATGAATAGAGACATTATTGACGAACTGCAAAGCGACTGGAATAAACAACGTCCCGATCTCGACCCTGAACCCATGGGTGTCATATTGCGTATCCAGGCATTGGCTAAAATCCTTGGAGATCAGACAGCCGAGAAACTGCAAATGTTTGATTTGCAATGGTGGCAATACGATGTTCTCTCTGCTTTAAGACGGCAGGGAGAGCCATTCATTATGGCAGCCACTGAGTTGGCAGACACGGCCATGCTGACCTCGGGTGCCATGACAAATCGAATTGACCGCCTGGAGGAAGAACAGCTGGTACGAAGGGTCAAAGACGAAAATGATCTGCGCAGGGTGCTGGTTCAACTGACCAAAAAAGGACTTAAGTTGATTGAAGGAGCCACCGAGGCCAGGTTTGAGTCGGCAATGAAAGCCCTGGAGTGCCTCAGCAAACAGCAAAGAGAATCCCTAAGCGACCTTCTCCGATTGGTATTGACCACTCAAGAGGCCTGATTGCAAACCTCCTTTTGTGCATATTGATAAAATTGCACACCTATGAATCAAAATAACAAATATAAACTCAATCGCTTACTGTCAGTGGCGCCGATGATGGACTGGACTGACCGGCACTGCCGATATTTCCATCGATTACTGGCGCCTTCGGCCCTTTTGTATACGGAAATGGTGACCACCGGTGCCATCATCCATGGCGATGTGGATCGCCACCTCGCCTACAATCCCGAAGAACATCCCGTGGCGCTGCAGTTGGGCGGCAGTGAGCCGGCTGACCTGGCAAACTGTGCACGTATTGCTGAAAAATATGGTTATGACGAGATTAACCTGAATGTGGGTTGTCCTTCAGATCGGGTGCAGCGGGGCAGCTTCGGCGCCTGTTTGATGCTCGAACCGATACTGGTCAGGGATTGCATGTCTGCGATGCTGGACGCGGTTGATATTCCCGTCACCATCAAGACCCGCCTGGGTGTGGATGATCACGAGAGTTACCAGTTTATGGCTGATTTTGTAGGCACGGTTGCCGAATCGGGTTGTACGGTATTTATCATGCATGCCAGAAAAGCTTTCCTGGAAGGCTTGAGCCCAAAACAGAACCGGGATGTACCACCTTTACACTACGACTGGGTTTACCGGTTGAAAAAGGAGTCGCCGGACCTGGAAGTGGTGATCAATGGTGGTATCAATTCGATTGCAGACGTCCAGAGTCATCTTGACCATGTCGATGGTGTCATGTTGGGCCGCGCCGCCTACCAATCACCCTGGATTCTGACCGAGTGTCAGCAACAGTTGTTCGGTGATGTTGCTATCAGCCGGGAGAGCGTTGTTGAGGCGATGAGTGAGTATGTCGAGCGCCAGGTCAGTGCGGGAACAGCGGTAAAACACATCAGCCGTCACCTGTTGGGATTATTCCAGGGACTGCCTGGTGCGAAAGTCTGGCGTCGCTACCTGAGTGAAAATGCTTTCCGGGATGACAACAATACGGATTTACTACGCCAGGCGCTGTCCGCAAGGGAAAATACCGCTGGGCATGTGAGCATTGATGCAGGCCCTTAGCCAAAGCTTTCAGCTGGAGTCGTCAGTATAAAAGGGCTTGCCAGTTGCATTTGTATTGTTCAGGTCTAATTCACATGATTGCGTTAGAATGAAGCCCTGATTAATGTTGCAATCCGGTTTTGAGCCGGGAATATGATGAAACGAAAACACCTACAAGCCGCATGTGTCATTTTGTTGGTATCCTTGATGTCAGTGTCCTCCTATGCGATCAGTTTGAATGACGCGGCACGAAAAGCAGCAAAACAAAATGATGCCAAGGTATTGTCCGCACGCACCGTGCAGCAGGGCAAGCGACGCATTCACGAGATCAAGTTGCTGACCAAGAAAGGTGTTGTCAAAACGGTCAGGATTCCTGAGTAGGGCAACAGGACACCGGGACTGAACCATGCGGATATTACTGGTTGAAGACGACATCGGTTTACAAGCGTCTCTGTCTGAGATTTTGCGTGAATCCGGTTACGCGGTCGATGTCAGTGGGGATGGCATCGAAGGTTTGTACCTCGGTGAGGAATTCCCGATTGACCTGGCCATAATCGACCTGGGGTTGCCCGGGATGCCGGGTCTGGAACTGATTCGAAAATTGCGCAAGCAGGAACGCCAGTTCCCGATTTTAATATTGACCGCACGCTCGGAATGGCAGGACAAGGTCGAAGGCCTCGAAGCAGGCGCTGATGATTATCTGACCAAACCGTTCCACCCGGAAGAGCTAAAGGCTCGCGTCGGCGCATTATTAAGACGCTCGGCCGGTCATGCCCAGCCAAAGATCGAGCTTGGACCTTTGAAAATTGACCTGGTGAGCCAGCGGGTTTTTGAGGGCGATAAAGAGATTGAACTGACAACCTATGAGTACAAGGTGTTTGAATACCTGCTGATGCACCCGGATGAAGTTGTCACCAAAACCGTTTTGTCCGAACATATCTATGAAGAAGATGCCGATCGGGACAGCAATGTTATCGAGGTATTTATTGGCCGTTTGCGCAGGAAAATTGACCCGAAAGGCCAGCTTAACCCCATCGAAACCCTGCGGGGCAGGGGATATCGATTAAATAAGCAATCCTGAGCGTCCACAAGAATCCAGAAAAAACACTCTATTGTGAAAAACAAAAACCAGCCAAGAAAACCGTTCTCGTTGCGACTGCGGTTGGTGGTGTTGGCGGTGCTGTTGCTGAGTGTCTCGCTGGGCCTGGTCGGATTCGCACTGGATGCAGCATTTCACAAGAGTAGCGAAGCGGGTCTGCAGGCTCGTATGGAGTCATTGTTCTACCTGGTGCTGGCAGCAACCGAGGTTGCCGACAGCGGTGTGATGACGGTTGATGACGACCCGGGAGATCCACGCCTGCGGCAGCCCGGTTCCGGGTTTTATGCGAGTGTGCGTGCAGAAAGTAATACCTGGATTTCGCCATCATCCCTGGGAGTTACGCTGCCCGGATCGGTTCAGATCGAGGCAGGTGAGCGGAATTTTATGGTGCCCTCATCCGACTCTGAGTTTTTCACTTTTCTCTATGGTGTGAGCTGGGAACTCCCGGGAGGACAGGGGTTTCCCGTAACGGTTGGCATTTTTGTCGACCCGGCGGTATTGCAACCCGAGAGGCAGGCCTTTCGCATTGGCCTGTGGCAAAGCCTGGGGGCAACGGGTGCCATCCTGGTGCTTGCGCAGGTGGTTTTGCTGGGGCTCGGGTTGCGGCC
>CALJWY010000091.1 GCA_937974465.1 uncultured Lysobacterales bacterium
GGAACAGCGACAGGGCAGCACCAGCCAATAGCTCACCCTGTACTTCCCTTTGCGCCTGGCTGGAACCGCTGAGTCTCGAACGTACGCCTGGGAACTGTGACAGCACCTTGGGCAATTCCTGTTGCAGGATATCGGCGGTAATCTTCGAAGGTTCTGCAATGTCCTTGTCGACTTCAGCGGTCAAAAGCACTGCCCGTTCGCGATCGAAGCGTTGGATGAAGAGCGGGCTTTCCGTCATTTCTACCTCTGCAACAGCACTGAAAGGCACCCTTCCACCGCTGGGGGTGCGAATCCGCATGCTATTGAGGTAGCCGACTGAATCGCGTTCACCCTTGGGGAACCGGACCATGACCTTGACTTCATCCTGGCCCCTTTGCACACGCTGGACCTCAACACCATAAAATCCGGCGCGCACCTGGGATGCCAGATCGGCCAGTGTCAATCCAAGCGTCTCGGCCTCGGGCTTGATATTCAGTTTGATTTCCGGCCGACCGCGCTCGTAGCTGTTGCGAATGTCATAAACACCCGCATAACCACGAATGCGCCGCTCCAGCTCGCGTGATGCACGCGCAACCTGGTCAATGTTGGCTCCAATCAACTGTAGTGATATAGCCGGCCCGCCACCGGGGCCACCGCCCCTGCCGCTAAAGCCCAGTTGCTTCACACCAGGAATATCGCCGACTTTTTCACGCCAGAGCCTGAGAATCTCGGTGCCGGTCGGAATACTACCTTCATCTTTGGTAAGTTCCACGCTTACCCGGCCTGATGTTTCGCCACTCGCAATCGCCAGCGAGTGATTGACCACTGCTCCCGGCTGACGGCCGAGGTCCTCACTCAATTCCCTGTCGACTTCCCTGAGCCCGGATACCAGCTCGCGAAGCGCGACGTGGGTTTGTGATGAAGGAGTGCCTTCATTCATTTCCAGACTAACCCGTAGGAAATCGGAGGAGATATCAGGGAAAAAAACTGCGCGAAGAATCCCGCCGGTGATAAGGCCGATCGACAGAATCAACATGGCAATAAAGGCCGCAATGGTCAAATAGCGACGCTTGACACATTTTTTCAGAAACGGTGCATAGTAATGGTCCACAACATGATGCAGGCCTTCGCTGAAGAAGCGCTGGAAGCGAATAAATATATTGTGGGTGTCCGCGTCGTATTGTTTAACCTTCATATGGGCCAGGTGCGCCGGCAGGATCAACTTGGATTCGACGATCGAAAAAATCAGGCATAAAACGACGACTATGCCGATTGGCGCGAGAAACTGTCCGGATGTGCCACCGACCAGCAGTATCGGCATAAAAGCCGCAATGGTGGTCAGAACCCCGAAGGTAGCCGGCACCGCAACCCGGTGCACGCCCTCGATGATGTTATCTACAGAGTGGCCTTTGGCGCGCATGTTGGTATACGCGGACTCACCCACTACGATGGCGTCGTCAACAACAATACCCAGCACCACGATGAAGCCAAACAGGCTGATCAGATTGACGGTAACACCGAATGAAGGCAGTAACAGGAAAGTACCCAGGAAAGCGACCGGTAAGCCGACCATCACCCAGAATGCCAATTTTAAACGCAGGAAAAGTGACAGTGACAAGAACACCAACAAGGCACCGAAGGCCAGATTTTTCATCATCATGTCCAGTCGACCCTGCAGGTAATAGGTAATGTCTGCCCAATAGGCGACGTTGATACCGGCCGGGAGGTTGTTCTGCCGACCATCCACCCATTGTCTAACTGTGGCGGAAATATCGAGTTCATTTTCCATACCAGCGGATTGCACTTCGATGGAGACCGCCGATTTGCCATCGAACTCTGAAAACCGGCCCACATCCACGAACCCATCGCGAATATCAGCAATATCCTTCAGCAACAAACGCGAGCCGTCGGTGTTGATGCGAATCACGATATCTTCAAAATCACGACCGACATAGGCCTGGCCCTTGGTTCTGACCTGAATGTCGCCGGCGGCCGAACGAATGGCGCCGGCAGGCAGGTCCAGAGAGCCGCGGCGTATTGCCGATGCGACTTCGGCAAGAGTGATGTCATAGGATTGCAGAGTATGCTCACTGACCTCTATGCTGATTTCATAATCCCGCGAGCCCAGTACCTGGGCCTTACTCACGCCGGGCAGCGCAACGACCTCATTACGGGTTTGCTTGGCATACTCCTTTAGCGTTTGTTCCGGAACGTCACCATAAACAGTCAGAATCAAGACACGTTGTTGAAACCGGGTGCGCGAAACCACCGGCTTTTCGGTGTTATCAGGGAAGGTAGGAATGGCATCAACACGACTTTTGATTTCATCCATCACCTCTGCAATGTCATATTCGCTGAGAATTTCGGCCCTTACCGTACCGCTGCCACGTCGTGCCGTGGACTGTATTTCCTTGATCCCTTCAACATCCTGTATGGCTTCCTCAAGCTTGATCAGGACGCCCTCTTCCACATCCTCCGGGCTTGCCCCGAGGAAAGGCATTGAAACTGTGACGAAGTTGGTTTCAATCTTTGGCTGAGATTCCTTTTTAATATTGATGGCGGTAAACAGGCCACCCGCCAGCAGTATCATCATCAGCAAATTCGCGGCGACTGAATTGCGCGCAAACCAGTCGATTGTGGCTGTATAGGGGTTCAACGATGTCATGGATTCTCACCGGCAGGTGCCTCACCGCGAAGTATCAGGCGGGTACCCGGAATTGGTGCGTCCAGTGTCGTGGTTATGACCAACTCACCGTCGCCAACTCCTTCGGTTATATAGACCTCGCGGGACTCTGCACGAGCGACGCTAACCTCGCGGACTTCGAGTTCGCGTTCCGAATTTGCCACCAGAACGGTATTGTCATTGCGCAGAACATAGCGCGGCAGAACCACGACATTGTCGACGAAACGGCCGTCAATCGCTGCACGCACAAACGTACCCATTCGTAGTTCTTCCTGCGGTCCTTGTCCCAGAAAACCATAGGGATCTACCACGCTGGCAACAGCGTAAAGCACCCGGCTGCTCTCATCCAGCACTCCCTCGGTGCGTATCAAATGAGCTTCCCAGGTTTTTGTCACACCGCCAATTTCTGCGGTCAGGCTAACCTCGGGGTAGTCTTCAGCCTCCGTATCGGTCGACGCCGGCAGGTCCAGAAAAGCCAGGTCGGCTGCCGCCAATGGCAGGCGAATTTCAGCGGTATCTACTGCAAAGCTAACGCCCAACTGCGTACCAGGCGTTACGTACTGCCCGATATCCACTTTTCTCTCACGTAGAAGGCCGTCATAAGGAACCGATATTCTGGTGCGTTGTAAATCACGGCGGGCTTTATCAATGTCTGCTTCAGCCGCCAGAACATTGGCTTTTGCATCGGCCAATTGTGGCTTTCGTAAAACCAGGTCAGGCGGGTCACCTGCGCGGCCCAGGTTGCGCCAGTCTTTAAGCGCCTGCTCAGACCTTGATTGTTCTTCAGCCAGTTTGGCTTGCCGCGAGGCCAATGCAGCCTGTGCACGTTTCAGTGCGGTCTGGTAATCACTGGGATCGATTTCAAGCAGCACCTCTCCGGCGCGAAAAAAACCACCGGCGACAAAACTATCCGATACGGATACGACGATGCCGGACACCTGTGCCACGAGGTTAGTCTGGGTCCGGGGCCGCACCGTGCCCTGCGACTGGACAATGAAATTAAGCGAGCGCGCTTCAGCCTTAATAGATTCAACCAGAACGGCCGTTTGCCCGCTTTCCTGGCGTTCTGGTCGTTTGCCTCCCGCCATGGTCGCCATTCCAATGACCACAACGATAGCCAGCACAATCAGGCCCAGGGGTAGAAAAAAGCGCAGCAATTTTTTAGCAAAACTCATATTTCTTCTCTGTTATTCTCGGGCTAACGCAGATAAACACCCTGAATACCCACTAATTCGATCCAAGTACTAGCTGTACAAAAACCAAACTGTGGGCATCTCTGTTTAAGCTGCTGTTTTGTTCCTCGCACGCACAAATTGTGATAGCGGGCTTAGCCCCCATGTGCATGTCGCACATTTCATGGCCTATCACCGTGGATAACATCATATTCTTAGCCCGTCTGAAGAGTGAATATTGTCTAATTCAGACCGAGGATAAGCGCTCATAATTACTATACATTAATTATACAACAATATAAAACTATGAATACAAAAAAAGCCAAGCCGGTAATTTATCGTAAGTACGGGCGCAAACGCTATCTATTTCAGACAAAGATATTGTTGCTATGCCGCTTAAACCGTCAGCCACAGCAACTCTGCACCCCGCGGCAATCCCGGATAGTGTGCCGTCGACCCGGATTGAACAGACAATGTCGCTGAGCCAATTTAACCATAACGTCAACGTCGCACGGGACGGAACTTCATGTACAATTTCCAATCCGGTGCCCCTAAGGAACATTCTATGAAGTGGAGTCATTCTGTTCTAGTTTTTCTTCTCCTGCTAGGGTCTGCCAGTACATCGGCAAGTGAATTACGGCTTGGCAATGATGTCACCCCCTTCTTTCAGCATGTCGCCCTTAAAATTGACCCGTCCGGTGATGACTACAGCGGCTCAACCCGGATTTCCATTGAAGTTCACCGGGAAGTCCATTCCATCAGGCTGCATGCCGATGGCATCGAAATCTCCGGAGTCCGTCTCGGACTGCACGGAACCCCGATAGTACTAACTTATTCCATAAACGAAGGCGTACTAACGCTGGAACCCTCAACAACGCTGAAGCCAGGTAAATACAGCCTGGCAATCGACTTCAGCAATCAATTTAATCAACAGGCGGTCGGCTTGTATCGCGTGCAAACCGATGATGCCGGTTATGCTTTTACCCAGTTCGAAGCGACGGATGCGCGCAAGGCTTTCCCATGCTTTGACGAGCCTGCCTTCAAGATTCCATTTCAGATGACCATCACCGCGCTGGAAAAAGATGCGGTCGTGACCAATACGCCCCTGGTATCCGAATCCAGTGATGACGGATGGAAAACTTTGAAGTTCGCCGTTACCAAGCCGCTGCCGACGTATCTGCTGGCTATTGCCGTGGGGCCGATGGATTCAATAGAGATTCCGGGTATACCCGTTTCCGGCCGGGTTTACACGGTAGCAGGCATGTCAGCACTGGCCACGTATTCAGCTTCCATGGTTGCACCAATCCTGGAAGCTCAACAACGTTACTTCGGCATGGCATATCCCTACGACAAACTGGATTTTATTGCGATACCGGAATACTGGCCCGGTGCGATGGAACATCCCGGCGCGATTACCTTTAAAGACAGCATTATCCTGTTTGATGAGGCCAAAATGAGTGCGGAACAAAAGAGGGTGGCCTCCCTGGTAATTTCCCACGAGCTTGCACACCAGTGGTTTGGCAACCTGGTAACCATGGAGTGGTGGGAGGACCTTTGGTTGAATGAATCTTTCGGGGATTGGATGGGAGACAAGATCACAAATAAGCTCTACCCGGAAACAAAACACGGATTGCTTGAACTGCGCAGCATAAACGGCGTTATGACGGCCGATTCACGGGTCACATCAGAGCCAATCCGCAAACCGGACAGCACGGCTTCCGAGATGTTTCAGAGCGTCGGCCTCGCCTATAACAAAGGCAAGTCGGTCATTGGCATGTTCGAACGCTGGATAGGCGAAGAGGCTTTCCGCAGGGGCGTTAACGCCTACCTGCTGGAGAATGCCTGGGGAAGCGCGAGGGCGGATGATTTCTGGAAGGCTTTGGCTGATGCGGCGGGAGCAGATGTAGCATCGGCCATGACCACATTCCTGGAACAGGCAGGTGTGCCCCTGGTAGAAGCCAACCTGGTAGAAAATGGCATCAGGCTGACGCAGCAGCGGTTTTCCAATTACGGCACCGACCTGGATGCGCAAACCTGGCACATCCCGGTTGGACTTCGCATTGGCTCCGCCGGAAAGATTATTGAGAAAACGGTGATGCTGAACCAGCCCGAGATGGTGGTGGAAATCGAAGGACTGGAGACGATTGACTGGGTTATGCCGGACGCAGACGGAGCCGGTTATTATCGCTGGAATACTGGAGACAGCGCGATTGCAGCAATCGCGCCGGGCGCTGACAAAATCTTAAATGACCGTGAGCGTGTAGCGTTCCTGGGTAATCTCGGCGCCCTGCTGGATGCCGGTGCAGTGGGCGGTGATACATATATGAAAGCACTGGGGGCCTTCGCCACAGACTCCGAGCCGTTTGTTGTTTCAGCGGTCATCAGCGAACTCGATAGTGTCAGGAATACATTTGTCACCGAAGATCTCACGGAAGAATTTTCCGGCTATCTTAAAAGGACCCTGTCACCCGCAATAGAACGCTTCGGGCTCAATGCAAAACCTACTGAGGATGAAGCCGTGGCCGGATTCCGGCCCAGGTTGCTGTACTGGTTGGGCGTCATTGCTGAAGAACAGCAAGTCGTGTCATGGGCGTCTAAGACCGTGGCAAGGTATGCAGAAGATCCCTCATCAGTTGACCCTTCACTCGCCGAAGTTGCGGTACTGATTAAAGCGAAACATGGTGATGAGGTTTTATTTGATCAGTTCGTTGCTGCTTTCGAGACTACCGATAATCCCACCGCGCGCTCAATTTACCTCAACGCGCTGGGTGGCTTTGAGGCCCCGGCAATACGTACAAAGGCCCTCGCCTATGCACTGGCAGGACCCTTGCGATCAAATGAGATTTTTAATATTCCGAATCAGTTGAGAAAAACGGAAACGGGAACCGATCTGGTCATGGACTGGTTACTGAACAATTACACCGAAGTCACCACCAGGATGCCGCCAATCTGGCTACCCTTCATGCCGCTGGTAGGTAGCGGATGTGACATTGAGCGCGTAGAAAAAGCAAAGGTCTTTTTTGCGCAGCCAGAAATCAAAGTCGATGGCACAGACAAGCAAATGGCCAAGGTGGAAGCCGGCGTTCTGGACTGTGCAGCGCTGCGTAAACGCGAAGGCGAGAAGGTACGGGCCTATCTTAAGGAATTATGACCATGGCTGCCCCGTTCATACGTGACAGCTGTCACCCTGACCGGCGTATCAACATGGACCACAATCACGTGGTCGCACCATCGCGGTAACCTTGCTGCTGGTTCTTCCGGCAACCATGGTTGATCTTCCCGATGGTTGCAGCCAGGAAGCCCTGGCCCTGCTGCCAGGGAGCCAGCCACTTTTGAACAACGACCCATTTGAGTCCCCATTGGGCTATCATATGCACCCTTACGAACCATCCAAGTATCACCAACGAAGAGAACCCAACCATGCAGCGCATCTTGCTAAGTCTATTTTTATTGATCAGTTCAACCGTTTTTGCAGAGGATTCCGCGAAGGATTCCGAAGACACAGTAAAGTGGGATGTCAGTTCTGACCAATACCACAGCCAGCAAATCAACATTGATACAACCACTACCACCTGGTCGAATGTAACGGTCAACAGGGATGGCAGTACGTTGGTATTCGATATGCTGGGTGACATTTATTCGGTGCCCATTGCAGGTGGCGAAGCCAAGGCATTGACCAGCGGTATCGAGTGGAATTACCAGCCGCGATTTAGCCCGGATGGCAGCAAAATTGCCTTTGTCAGTGATCGTGCCGGTGGCGATAACCTGTGGATCATGAACGCTGATGGCAGTGACGCACACGCCGTAACCGATGAAGCCGAACACCTGGTGCACAACCCGACCTGGAGCCCGGATGGCAAGTATCTTGCTGGTCGAAAGGGTTATTATTCAACCCGTTCCATAGCAGCCGGTGAAATCTGGCTATTTCATCATGGCGGCGGCAATGGCGTAAACCTGGTGAAACGGCCGCATGATGATAGTGACCAGAAGAATCGTGCCGAGCCCGCTTTCTCGCCGGATGGAAAATATGTCTACTACAGCGCCGATATCACAGCCGGAAAAGTCTGGCAGTACAACAAGAACTCAGTTGGCTCGGTGTTTGCTATCAAACGTCTGGAGCTTGCCACCGGTGAAACCAACACGGTGGTCAGCGGACCCGGCGGTGCGATACGCCCTACCCCGTCACCTGACGGCAAATCACTCGCCTATTTGAAACGGCGTTTGGGCCTGGTGAACCAGATTATGGTCAAGGACCTGGAGTCCGGTCTTGAGCGGCTTGTTTTTGATGGGTTTGAACGTGATTTACAGGAATCCAGCGGCTCTGAAGGTAACGCACCCGCCATCGCCTGGCTACCTGACGGCGAGTCAATCGTATTCTGGACAGCCGGCACATTTCATCGCGTGAATGTCGCCGACGGAAATGTCAGCGATATTCCTGTTCATATCACCGCCACCAAGAAGATACGCCCTGCCCTGCGCAGCAAGGTCCAGGTGGCGGCAGACAACTTTGAGGTCAAAGGCATACGTTGGGCGAGTCACACACCGGACAAGAAACAGGTTGTCTTCCAGGCACTGGGATACCTCTGGCTCAAAGACCTGGACAGCGGCAAACAACGCCGCCTGACCAAACAATCCGACCACTATGAGTTTTATCCTGTCATCTCACCCGATGGCGCTTCAATTTTGTACACAACGTGGAATGACCAGGACTTTGGATCGGTTCGTATTACCAGTCTCAATGGCCGTAAAACAACCGTATTGACACCCAACCCCGGCCACTACATCGAACCTGCGTTCTCTGCTGACGGGAAACAGGTACTGTTCCGCAAAATAGAAGGCGGCTACCTGTTATCACCATTATGGTCTCTCAACCCGGGTATGTATCACGTTCCCGCGGATGGCAAACAGTCACCAGCATTGGTCAGCAAGAGTGGCTTTAACCCGCACTTCAATGCGGATTCCAGTCGTGTTTTCTTCTCAACAAATACTGGATCACTGGGTACCGAATTGCTGTTAAGCAGCGTCAACATGGATGGTAAAG
>CALJWY010000092.1 GCA_937974465.1 uncultured Lysobacterales bacterium
TTCCTGCTTCAATTTGCCAAGAAGATGGGTCAATCCAATCGCCTGGCTTCACTGGAAGAAATCGAGCGTCTTTGGTTTGAATTGCAACAGGAAATGACTGAGACCGGGAAGGTCTCCACCTTTACGACCACTGTTGTTAACGCCATAGGTGAAGAAAACCAGCAGGAAGTCACCCGTATCGGTGCATTCAATGTTGTGTCCGACGGCAAATATCTCGAATACATTCCTGAGACCGGACGCCTGGTTGAGCTGCAACGCCAGCCACCCAGTCGCTACACCGGCCGTATTGGCGACCTGGTTGAGGCATCCTCTGGTCAGTATCCAATCGGCCTGGATCCGACCCGCGGGCAGTTACTTGGCCTGCTGGTTCAATCCCCGAGCCTGATGGAGCGTATCGCGCAGGGTAAAACAGTTGGTTATGTCATCATTACCCTCGGTATCATCGGCGTGCTGATCGCAATATGGCGTGTACTTGCACTGTCAGCCGTATCTGCGAAAGTTAAGCGCCAGATCAAAACCATCAACCAGCCCAATGTAAGCAATCCGCTTGGCCGTGTGCTCAAAGCCGCCGAAGGAAGTGGTTCAGGTGATATTGAGACCATGGAACTGCGATTGGGTGAGGCCATACTTCGAGAGACCCCCAAATTCAACTCCATGCTGCCGCTGCTGAAGATTATTTCGGTTGTCGCGCCGCTGCTCGGATTGTTGGGAACAGTGACCGGCATGATCGTAACCTTCCAGGCTATTACGCTTTATGGTGCTGGTGATCCGAAATTGATGGCTGGCGGTATTTCAACCGCGTTGGTCACAACGGTATTGGGTCTCTGTGTAGCCATCCCGACTGTTTTCCTGCACACGCTGGTTTCCAGCAGGGCCAGAAGACTGACCCAGATATTGCAGGAAGAAGCCGCTGGCATGCTCGCAGAGCGTGCTGAGAGCAATCAGTAAATCCGCTTAAGGTGGTCTTGTCATGGATCTGATTTATTACTATCTACCCGCACTGGAAACAATCCGGGATTTCATGGAACTCGGTGGGGACGTGTTATTTGTTATCGGGTTTCTCACCTTGTTCATGTGGATACTTATTGTTGAACGGCTGGTTTACCTGCGGACAAGCCACAAGCGCCTGGCCGCAAAAACCATAGCGCTATGGGAAGGCCGTAGTGACCAGGGCTCCTGGAGTGCTCACCAGATCAGGATCCGTTTGATTTCACAGGTTTCTGCCCAGGTAGAACGCAATATTCCCCTAATACAGACTTGCGTCGCTCTGTGCCCATTACTCGGTTTGTTAGGAACAGTAACTGGCATGGTTGAAGTATTTGAGGTTATGGCGATATCGGGCTCGGGTAATCCGCGCTCCATGGCATCAGGCGTTTCTAAAGCAACCATTCCGACAATGGCCGGGATGGTTGCTGCCCTTTCCGGTGTAGCGATGGCAACGTACTTGCAACGCAAAGCCGGTCGGGAACGCGAATTACTTGCAGACAACCTGTATTTAGCACAAAAGTGACATTAAGCGTCGCTGGAGAACTTGAATGAAGCAATTTTTTAATCAAACCCAGGTCGAGGAAGAGTCCGAGATTAACATCACGCCTATGCTGGACGTGGTGTTTATCATGCTGATCTTCTTTATCGTTACGGCAACCTTTGTTAAGGAAGCCGGTATTGACGTAAACCGACCTGATGCAGCCACTGCAGTCAAAAAGGAAAATGCCAATATCCTGATTGCTATTGGAGCCAATAACGACATCTGGATCGATCGCCGAATGATAGACATTCGATCAGTACGTCCCAATATTGAGCGTCTTCATGCTGAAAACCCCCAGGGCTCAGTCGTTATCCAGGCTGACAAGGAATCCAAGACCGATACTTTGATCCAGGTCATGGATGCTGCTCGCCAGGCGGGTGTTTTCAACGTTTCGATTGCTGCTCAACAACCGTAAGAAAAGCCATGGCATTAACAATTAATCAATATTTGACTCAAAGCCGCGCTGCCAGCATAACCAGGCTGGTGATTGGGCTTGTTACGGCATTGGCTGTGACTTTGAGTCTTTTCTGGCTGATGCAATACCTGATTGAAACAGCCGATCGCACACTGAATGATGATGGTGCGGGTAACCTGGTAGATTTTGTCAGGGTCAAACGTGATGAGGCTATTGAGCGTCGTCAGTTAAAGCCCAAAAAGCCACCACCACCTGACTCACCACCGCCACAACCACCTACTCCACAACTGGATAATCTCAATCCTGATGCACAGAAAGTTGCTATATCAGCTGTACCTGTAGAAACAGATATCGAGATGACCGGTGGGTTTAGCCTGGGTGTGGGTGAAGGTGATTACTTGCCTATCGTGAAGGTCGCACCGATCTACCCTAACCGTGCACTGACCCGTGGCATTGAAGGTTTTTGTGTAGTTCAGTACACGGTGACCCGGCAGGGAACGATCAAGGACCCAATAGTAGTCGAATCCCAGTGTACATCCAGTCTGTTTCACCGCGCATCAATCAATGCTGCCTTGAAATTCAAATACAAGCCAAGGATTATGGACGGTGAAGCCGTTGAGGTTCCTGGCGTACAGAACAAGTTTACCTATGAAATCACTGAATAAAGCCCAAATGAGTCGAAGCAGTACTGCTTCTGTGAACTCCAAGCATGGATTTTGGCTGGCCGCCCTTGGCGCTGTTTTTCTTTCTGTATTTCTGACATCGCCAGTTATGGCGCAGTCGTCTGAGAAAGATGATCGCAAAACCAAGCAAACGGTGGCCATGAGCCAGCCTGTTTACGAGGCTTTGCTGGAAATTCAGGAGCTGGTAGAAGCCGAAGATCATGCCAACGCCCAGATTAAAATCGCTGAGCTTCAAGACAAGAAGAAGCTCTCTCCATACGAAGCTGCGCAAATATGGAATCTATCCGGTTACAACTATTATCTTCAGGAAAAATACGCGGATGCCATTCGTTCTTATGAGAGCGTAATGAGGCAACCCGAGCTGCCAGAAGCGTTGCAGCAAAGTACGCTCAAGACCATGGCGCAATTACACTTTACCGTCGAGGATTATGAAAAGGCTTTGGAGACAGTTGAACGACTGATGGCTGTAATAGCCGAACCGGCAGCCGATGTTTACATGCTGCAGGGCCAGGCACTTTTCCAGATGCAGAGATACGAGCAAGCCATCGGCCCTATTAGCACTGCCATCGACATGTTTAAAGAACAGGGTCGTGTACCGAGGGAAAACTGGCTGTTGCTTCTTCGCGTGTGCTACTGGGAGCTGAAGGATTTCCCCAATATGTTGATCGTTCTCGAAGAACTGATCGAGGCTTATCCGAAAGATTCCTACATTTTAACCCTCGCTGGTGTTCACAGCGAACTGGGAGATACAAAAAAGCAACTGGCTCTGACAGAAGCTTTGTATGAAAAGGGATACATTGATGGCAAAACCCATGCTGTTAACCTTGCCAATCTGTACCTGCTACACGGAGTTCCTTACAAAGCAGCCAAGGTACTTGAAAAAGAAATCGCGGCTGGCGCAGTCAAACCTGAGGTTCGGAATTTGCGTTTGCTGTCACAGGCCTGGTATTCCGCTCGGGAAGATGAAAAGGCCATTCCGCCACTTCTGCTTGCCGCTGAAGCAAGTGACGATGGTGAACTTTACATTCGACTGGCACAGTCATATATCAATCTTGAAAAATGGTCTGAGGCTTCTGAAGCTGCCAAAAAGGGTATTTCGATGGGTGGAATCAAGCGCATGGACACAGCCAACATCATGTATGGCATGGCTTTATTTAACCAGAAGAAACTGGAGCAGGCTCGCAGGATTTTCCAGACAGCTGGTAAAGACAGTCGGAGCAAGCGGGCATCTGAACAGTGGATAAGATACGTAGACAGCGAAATCCGTCGTCGTGATACGCTGGAACAGAAGCTGCCTGAAATGCAAGCACGTGATATTGACGACATACTGAAGGCCAATACAGATGCCCTGGAGTAGTTAGCAGATAATCTCCAGGAAGCACTATGAAAAACCGCACTCAATGTG
>CALJWY010000093.1 GCA_937974465.1 uncultured Lysobacterales bacterium
CGCCATTTTGACCAGAATTTTAGATTAACAAAGAAAGATTTAATGACTTGAGTCAATTAATCAATTTTCTTCACAAGGTAAGTGACTCTGACCTGGGATTATATCAAATCTCCGTTAAGTTGACTCACATCAATTACCCTGAACTAGTTTCACAGTACATTTACTCCCGAACTTAAACTTTCAATGAACCCAGTTATTCATGCGTGTTTTTCTGGTTTGATCAGCCACTCCACAGGCTGAAAAGTTAGACCCGGTTACTCCACAGTACCGGGTCTTTTTTCATCTCGGCGAATGTAAATTGTCGGTCTGCCGGTCTGTTCGTTGTAATATGAATCATCAACGACTTTGGAGAGTTAGCATGAAGACCGTACAGCATTTTTTTGTCTTAGTTCTTTGCATTACAACGAGCATCAGTGGTTTTGCATCCGGCGCAACCCCTCCCGAAGTGACAACAGACGGTTTGCATTTGCTTAAAGGCACGAAAATGGCGCGTGTTTATGCCAAGCCGGGTGTCGACCTTTCAGGGTACAACAGCATCTACCTGGTGGAACCCCAGGTCTCATTCACCAAGAACTGGCAGAGAAGTCAAAACAATATTCCCGGCAACACGGTGACGAAAGACGATATGCAGCAGATGAAGTCTGAACTCGCAGCGCTGTTTATGAGCGTATTCAAACAGGAACTACAGGAAAAAGGTGGTTATACAGTCGTTGACGAAATTGCCGAAGATGTTCTTATCCTGCGTCCAGCGATTGTCGATTTGAACGTGGTCTCACCGGCCACCCCCAGAAACCGCAATAGTCGCAGCGTCATTGCATCTGCTGGTTCCATGACACTTTATATGGAACTGATCGATTCGGTCACCGGCGACAAACTGGTGAAAGCCATCGATAATAAATATGACCGCTCCCACCCCAACCCCATCCGTTCAGATAAAAATCGCAATGAAGCTGCCGCCAGGGAATTGCTGGGCGAATGGGCTGAATTGCTGCGCATGGGCCTGGATGAAGCCAGGGCGGCTGTCAACGGGAACTGAACAGCACTATTGTCTGCAAGAGCCGCAGGCCTGCGGCTCTTGCCTTTGATGAAAAAAAATTATTAAAACGCTGCCTTATTGATCCAGAAGTGGGTGGCGATACTGGCTGCGTAGCCCAGCGCGACAGCCCAGGTCCATTTCAGGTGTGTGAAAAACGTATAGATTCCACGCGCCTGCCCCATGACGGCAACACCGGCTGCTGAACCAATTGATAGCATTGAACCACCGACACCTGCCGTCAGAGTAACCAGCAACCATTGACCCTGGCTCATATCGGGCTCCATGGCCAACACCGCAAACATGACCGGAATGTTATCCACCAACGCAGAAGCAATACCCACGAAAATGTTCGATATTGTCGGTCCAAGATCGGTGTAGAGCCATTCGGAACCAACCGCTAAATATCCAAACGCACCCAGACCACCGACACACAGAATCACACCGTAGAAAAACATCAGGGTATCCCACTCCGCTCTTTGCAGGTTTGAATAGATGTCATAGAACTTCTTGCTGGTGGCCTTATCACCCTCATGTATAGCCTCGATACCCAGGGCTGTGGCCTCAACCAGTTCCTGGGCAACCATCGACCTATCCCTTCTCTGCAGGTAATAACCAAATAGTTTCAGGAAGCCCAGGCCAGTCATCATTCCGATGACGGGTGGCATATGCAGGAAATTGTGGACGGACACGGCCATGGATATGGTGACCATGAATAGCAGTACCACGACCAGAGCGCCGTGTTGTAACTGTGCTTTCTCTGTAACTGGGTCGGGGTTTCCGGATGGCAGGGCAAAGGATATGATGCTTGCTGTTACCAGCCAGTTAACGATAGAAGGAACAATCAGGGCAAAAAATTCTGTGAACTGCAAATGCTCTTTTTGCCATACCATCAGCGTGGTGATATCACCAAACGGACTGAATGCACCGCCGGCGTTCGCGGCCACAACGATATTGATACACGCCAGGGCAATGAAGCGATGATTGCTGCCACCAACAGATATCACCACTGTCGCCATTAACAGGGCGGTCGCCAGGTTATCTGCTATTGGGGACATCAGAAATGCGATAACGCCCGTAATCCAGAATACCTGTCTGAGTGAAAATCCCTGGTTAACCAGCCAGGCACGCAAAACGTCAAAAACGCCACGTTCTTCCATCGTATTGATGTAGGTCATCGCAGCCAGTAAAAACAGGAATAGTTCAGCAAATTCGAGAATATTATGTCGAACAAGCTCTTCAGCCGTATGGCTGTCGCCGACGCTCATGTAGGCGAAAGCAACCAACATCCAGATGAAACCCGCTGCGACGATAACCGGCTTCGACTTTTTCAGGTGGATGTTTTCCTCAATAATAACCAGAAAATACGCGCCAATAAATATAGCGATTGCCAGGTATCCGGCCCAGTGTGTGGTCATGTCCATGTTTTTTTGTCTGCCTGTAAGAGCTGTTTAATGTTCAGATGCACTCAAAGTCATCCGGTCCGGTTGGTTTGCATCGATCCGGCCAGCCATGTTCGCGCCAGAATTCTGCATTGCCCAGTGCTTTAACCCAATCCTTGAAACGCGGATCCTGGCGCACTGCAATCGCCCAATTATTCCAAATCTGCGTATGTATTTGTAAGCGGAGGATATCACTAAGTGGATCAATGCCGAGATCAAAAACATGTGGCGAACCAAGAATTAACAAAGCCTCAAAACCAACAAGTTCAGTCAATTCACCTGTCTCGACCGCCAAAAGAACTTGCTGGGCGGCGTCTTCAAGTATGGCAGGATCTTCAAGCCCGTCAATCAACAAATCAGCAAAAACCGCCGGCAACTGTCCTGACCGCATACGAACATCGCGAAGATAGCTGCGTGCGAGGGCGAAATCATTGTCATTTATGGCACACAGCCCAAGCACATAATCACGGTAAGAAAAATGCTTTAATCCCTTTAAAACTTTTGCTGCGGACTTGGGGTCACCCGAGAAGTTGTACGCAGTCGCCAAGGTCCAGCCTATGTGCTCATTAAAAGGTTCCAGCCGGTGAATTTCGGTCAGTGGCTCAATTAACTCATCAAAGTAACCAAGCCTGATATGCAACATGGCCGACCAATGGGCACTATTTGACTCTTTCCTGCCAAGTAAGCTAATGCGATCATACATTGCAACGGCGTTCGCAATATTGCCACGTGTTTCCTCAATCAGCGCCAGGGCACTCAACGCGTCAATAGAATCCTGATCAAGCTCAAGTGCGATGTTGGCACTGGTTTCAGCGGCATCAAGATAGGCTTCTTTATTGAGCGAATCATCGTAGGAGGTCAGCAACCTTGAGACCAATGCAATACTCGCGTGCGCCTTTGCAAATCCCGGATCCTTTTCTGCAGATTTTGAGAAATATTTCAATGCTTCATGCAGACCCTTGGCCCGCAACCGTATTCGGTCATTGAATAACTCACGCCCCTTAAGATACAGCTCAAATGCCTCGATATTTCCAGGAGCGCTGGTCCTGGAGCTAATCCGGCTGCTTTCATCCAGGGTCAACTTGAGGGTCTCGGCAATGTTTAACGCGATATCATCCTGAACCTCAAAAATCTCAGCGTTCACGCGGTCATAGTTTTGTGACCAGACTTGATAACCGGTTTGGGCATCAATGAGCTGGGCCGACACTCGTATACGACCATCGGAATACCTGATGCTGCCTTCCAGAATGGTTCCAGCCCGCAACCTGGGAGCGATCTCCACTGCTGTTAGCGAACTGCTGCGAAATGTAAATGAAGATGTGCGCGCCACCACTTCAAGGCCATCCATTGACGCCAGCAAATTTATGACCTCCTCTGCAATTCCATC